>JBMFPI010000209.1:0-6435 GCA_049969195.1 Armatimonadota bacterium | reverse complement strand
AGCTGCCTGACTTTCTGGAACTCGACATCATGTGGCCTGCGATCGGTATTGTGTTCCTGTGCGCCGTGATCGGGTTGATATTCGGCGGGATGTGGTTCCGGGCCATTATGCGAGAGGACCCCGGCTCGCGCGGGATGCAGGGTGTATCGGCCGCGGTTCAGGAGGGCGCGTGGGCATACCTCAAGCGGCAGATCAAGACGATGATCTGGTTCGTTATCGTCATCGCTATCGGGCTTTACTTTCTTTACAAGCCTCTGCCGGAGTTCGGCGAGCTTGACATCCGATTTCACGCGATACCTGTCTATGCGGGCGTAGCGATCGCGTTCATCCTTGGGGTCGGCGCATCATACTTGGCCGGTCTGGTTGGCATGATGATGGCCGTCCGGGCCAACGTTCGCACGGCAAACGCGGCTCTGTCGAGTTTCAGGAAAGCCCTGTATGTGGCGTTTCGAGCCGGCGGCGTGTCGGGAATGGCGACAGTCGGCCTGGGTCTTCTGGGCGCGTGTCTGGTATTCTTCTTCTTCGGCGCGCAGTCTATGAAGGTGCTCATCGGGTTCGGATTCGGCGGCTGTCTGGCGGCGCTATTCATGAGAATCGGGGGCGGAATCTACACAAAGGCCGCGGATGTCGGCGCCGACCTGGTCGGTAAGATCGAGAAGAACATCCCCGAGGACGACCCCCGTAACGCGGCTACGATTGCTGACAACGTCGGCGACAACGTAGGCGACTGTGCCGGTATGGCAGCTGATGTGTTCGAGAGCTACGAAGTCACACTTGTCGCGGCTATCATCCTCGGCGCCGCGGCGTCTGCGGCCGTCGGGGGTGGAACGGCCGTGCTGGCACTGGTGGTGTATCCGCTGCTAATGCGGGCAGTCGGCGTGCTGGCCTCGATCGTCGGGGTCTACTTTGTGCGTGGCCGAGATGATATTGATATGGACCCGATGCAGCCGATAAACGTCGGGTTCTGGGTGTCGGCCGTGCTCGGAATAATCGGCTTCTATGCCGTCTCATACTACATATTCGGCACCAAGGTCCCGATTGCGGGGTTCGAGTGGTGGCGGTTCGCGTCGGCGAACCTGGTTGGGATTCTGCTCGCGCTCGTGATCGGCAAATTGACCGAATACTTCACCTCAGTCGAGTACAAGCCGGTCAAGGAAACTGCTAGAGCCGCCAAGACCGGCCCGGCTACGGTGATCCTGAGCGGGTTCGCATCCGGGCTCGAATCCAGCGTCTGGGGGATCGTCGCGATCTGTTTGACGATACTCGGCGCAATGCTCTTGTTCAAGGGCGATCCGGCGATGGCCGCCTACGGGATCGCTCTCTCCGGTTTGGGCCTGCTCTCCACTACGGGCTTCATGCTTGCGATGGATACCTACGGCCCGATCTCCGACAACGCCAACGGAATCTTCGAGATGTCCGGCGCTTTGAAGGACGCGGGCGAGGATTCAAACGCCCACAAGATCGTCGCCAAGCTCGATGCGGTCGGCAACACCACCAAGGCGCTCACCAAAGGCCTTGCGATTGCGACCGCCGTCATTGCGGCGACAGCGCTGTTCCGGTCGTTTATGGCGGATGCGGGTCTGCTCGAGCACGGCCTTCGCATAGATTGGACGGAGGTCTTCATCGGCCTCCTGATCGGCGGCGCGGTGCCGTTCTTGTTCTGCTCGTTTGCCATTAACGCGGTCAGCCGGGCGGCGTTCCAGCTCGTCGAGGAGGTCCGCCGGCAGTTCCGCGAGATCGTCGGCATCATGGATTATGACCCTCGCTCCGGGTCGGACAAGGGCAAGCCCGACTACCAGCGCTGCGTGGCCATTTCGACGGCTGCCGCGCAGAAGGAGCTCCTGAGCCCTGCTGTGCTGGCGGTGAGCGCGCCGATCCTGGTCGGGTTCGGCTTGGGGTACAGCGATCCGCTGCGCGGTGCGGCGGCGCTCGGAGGTTTTCTCGCAGGCGCGATCCTATCAGGCCAGTTGATGGCGGTGTTCCTGTCGAACACCGGTGGGCTGTGGGACAACGCCAAGAAGACCATCGAGGCCGGTATGTTCGGCGGTAAAGGGACTGATGAGCACAAGGCAGGCGTCGTGGGCGATACCGTGGGCGACCCGTTCAAGGATACGGCTGGCCCTGCGTTGAACCCGCTAATCAAGGTGATGAACCTCGTCGCGATCCTGGCTGTGCCGATAGCAATTCAGCCCATTTCCGTTGCCGCCAGGACAGCGATAGTGATCGTGGCAATCCTGGCTCTGGCGGGAGCTACGCTCTGGAGCAAACGCGGCGGGCTCGAGTCCGAGACGGACGACTCAACCGGCAGCTCGAGCAAGGCACCGGAGGACAAAGAGGCGGTAGCCGTGTAGGCCCGCTGCAGGCGGGTGTCGGCCAACCATATCACTGCAAAGCCGACGAGTGCGGGTCAGCGGCGCGGGGAGTGTCGTGCCAGACGGGCGGTGCCTGCCATTGGATCGCGTCCTCGATCTCAAAGTATTGTCGCTGCCGGAATCCGAACGTGCGGGCGATCAGGCTCGACGGGAAGCACTCAACCAGGCTGTTGCACTCGCGGACGTTGCCGTTGAAGAAGCGCCTGGCGGCCTGGATGCGGTCTTCAGTGTTAACAAGCTCCCGCTGGAGCGCTAGGAAGTTCTGGTCGGCCTTGATTACTGGATAGCTCTCGCAAACCGCGAAAAGACTCCTCAATAAGCGGACGAGCTCATTTTCGGCGGCGGCCTGCTCCTCTGGGCTGCCGGTAGAGCTGACGGCGTTGGCCCGCGCCTGCACCACCGGTTCGATCACGGCGCGTTCGTGAGCGGCGTAGAACCTGACGGTCTCAACCAGGTTCGGGATCAGGTCATAGCGTCGGCGCAGCTTGGTATCGACGTTGGACCACGCGTTGTCGATGAGGTTGCGCAGGCTGACCAGTCGATTGTGGGTGGCCGCCGCCCAGATCAGGCATATCAGGACGGGAAACGAGGCTGCGAGCAGGATAATCGGCCCGAGGATAAATACGAATTGCGGGTATATGTCCATATGCTTGACCCGTGCTCGCTCTATCTACACCCCGACCCAAGGGCCTGCATACAGACGACCGGCCGTGGCTCGGCAGACGACTGTATCGATGGACATACGTTCGATGCGGCGGAGTCTCCTCCTATCCCGGCCTCGCCTCAGAAAATCGTCGAGATAGTTCGGTTCTGCCGGGATCACGTCGTGCTGATCTTGTTTCAGTGCTCAGGCGCCGAAGAGATGGGTCCTGAATCAAGTTCAGGATGACCGGGTGCCGGGCGTTTGTGCCCCCAGGAGTGAATTGATACAAATTATCCGCGAACTTGACCCGCGTCAAAAGAGCTTCCTGCGACGTGCGGTAGACTAGGTTTGAAAGACAGCACTCTGGGCTTTCTGTTGCAGGTACCATGTCGATGCGACAGTACGCAAACCCGGCGTTTCCTGCGATTCGATGGCCCTCAACTAAACCGAGGAATCGTCGGAGATGCGCCTGTCGTAAAGCCCATAGGTGCTGGGGGAGGTGCATCGTGGCAAAGCGAAAAAGACAGATCATCAAAATAAACGGGGAGCTCTGTAACGGCTGCGGGCAGTGCGTAAACGCGTGCGCTGAGGGCGCGCTGCAGCTCGTCGACGGCAAGGCAAAGCTTGTATCCGAAATCTACTGCGACGGCCTCGGCGCGTGTATCGGCGAATGTCCACAGGGCGCAATCACGTTCGAGGAGCGCGAGGCGGAGGAGTTCGACGAGGAAGCGACGGTCCAGCATCTGACCAGAATCGGACGCTCGCCTGAGGCCCACTATGCGCACATGGCCGAACACGGGATGGGCAGACATGACCACAATCACGCGCACGGCCACAGCCACCCTCACGGCAGCGGCTTTGTATGTCCCTCCGCACGCACGATCGACAGGCGCGCCCAGGACCAGCGCACGGAGCCTGCGGGGACGAGTTCGGTGCCGAGCGAGCTCAGGCAGTGGCCGCTGAAGCTGTATCTGGTCAATCCTGCCGCGTCGTTCTTCCAGGATTCGGATCTACTCATAGCCGCCGACTGCACCGCGTTCACTTACGGCGCGTTCCACCCGGACCTGCTGCGCGGCAAGACCCTGGTCACGGGCTGTCCCAAGTTCGACGACGTGGATCTCTACCTGGAAAAACTGACCGAAATACTGCGGCGCAACAATATCCGGAGCATCACAGTCGCCAGGATGGAAGTCCCTTGCTGCTCCGGGCTGGTGAGGCTGGCAGAGGCTGCGGTCGAGGCGAGCGGCAAGAGCGTGCCGGTGAGGGCCATAACCATCGGTCTTGCGGGCGAGATCCTTGAGGACGAGGCGACGGCCTGCTGCTCTTGACGCAGCTATTGCGATGGAACCCGAAGTTGGCGTTTTCGGCGATTCGATCCTCACTGACTAACCGAAAGAATCGCCGAAAACGCGTCCAATCGCAAGAGGCCTGGGTTAAACGTGCCCTCTGTTCGAGAATGGCGGCGCATGTTGTTGGTTGTCGCGAACCCCTCGGGCTAGAAGATACTCTGGTCGCTCCAATCGCGCATGTGAATGTAGGCGCGGTTTGTAGTCCACGCGGGATTGTTCGGGATGCTGCCCTCAACTATTCCGGTTACTGCCACTACATCTCCTTCAGCGGCGGTCGCGGTGCCGGGGCACTTCACCATCACCCCGGTTCTTGGTATAAAGAGCCCGTACAGGTTTTCGACATTGCTGCCGTCGTCCACATATATGTAATTGCCGGTCCGGTAAGTTACTTTGCCGGGGATTCTCACAAGTAAACCCATATTGTTCAGACCGACACCGTTCTTCACTCCCGGAACCATCGGACCGGCAGGGCCGCCGCCAACACTCCGGCACTTCATCCCGACCGGCTTGGGAGCCGGACCCGGCGAGACTTTCGTGACGACCGCGTTCGTTATCACTCGTTCTGACGGCAGCCCGTTGAATATCCTGGTCGACATTGTTCCGGAAACGTTTACGATATCCCCGACCGCCAGACCGGTCTGAGAGGTTGCGACCCGCACACCCGAGCTGCCGTCCGGGTCCAGTATATAGATGCAAGAGTCGGTAGATACGAAGTTGGCGCTGATGGCCTTACCGTAGAGCAGCACCGGTGAGTTGTCGGGGATACCTTTTGCATAGTGGATGCTCATCTCAATCGGAACCGCGCTTGCGTTTACGCCTGTCGAGTAGTTCGGGTTGGCCTCGCTATCGTAGGCGAACGCTCTGTAGTAGTACGTAACCCCAGGGGCAAGGCCCGTATGTATGAAGAAATCGCTCGAGCCGGGCGCGCCCGGCCGGTTGCAGACCAGGGTCCCATCGTTCGGGCTGGTTGGATAGCCGGTTGTCTTGCAGCGCACAATGGTCCCCTTCAAATCTATGTCGGGTGGATTTGTCCAGGACAGCTTAATATCTCTTGACGTATACGGCTCGGCGACGAAGCCCGACGGGTTCGCAGGCGGGGTCACGTCAGCAGTTGTAACAGCCGCTGCGTGTGAGACCGGTGACCAGTTTCCTGAAAAATCCTGCGCGAACACCGAGTAGTAATAAGTGGCTGGCGCTGAGAGCCGGTAATCCACATAAGAATCTTGGGTGCCGGGCGCGGCCACTCTGACACAAACCTCGCGGCCCTCGAAGGGTCCGCCAGGATAGTCGGTAGTACCGGCTCGCACAACTGTTGCCAGGAAGTCGGCGTCGGTCGGGTTGGTCCAGCTCAGACTCACGCGGTTTTCGCCGCCGACGGCGCTAAGCCCGGTCACAGGTCCCGGTCCCGTCCAGTCCTCCGGCAGGTTCTTGTACCTCAGATACACGTTGTGAACCGGGCCGCCGAACTTGTGGCTGAACGTACACCAGAGCACATTATTGTGCACCCTGAACGCCTTGTCGGTTATTCCGCAATCGGTCTGGATGATCTCAGGTTCCATCCACACACAACCTATACGCGCCCGGCAGTAGAGATTGAACTCGGAGTTTTGCGTATCTCGACCTTCCCACCCGGCGTAGTAGTTGCCGCGAGCGTCGTAGACGCCGAGGGAATGTCTCTGTAGATCCCCGAAATCCCTTACGACAACTTCCGGGCCCCAGGTGGCCCCGCCATCGCCGGAGAACCTGCAGTAAACGTTCCAATCGGTGCCGCTTTCCGGGGTTGGGTCCTCGTTGAAGTAGATCACCGCCAGCTCGCCGGTCGGGGACACGGAGATATTGCCGGGTTAGGCGTTTCCCGTTACGTAAGTTTCCGGCCCCCAAGTTCCGTTCTCCCGCACTCTGCAGAGCAGAGTCTTGGTCGTATTGGTCAGTCGGTAGACCGTGTAGATTCGGTTTCCCCTTGCCGCGCAACTGAGGCCGTAGGGCCAGATGTCGTTGTTCACCCCGGCTACGAACTCTGTGGCGCCCCAGTTGTCGCCGAGAGGCTTGTACCGTGCCCAGGCCGCGCTCG
>JBMFPI010000208.1:0-6452 GCA_049969195.1 Armatimonadota bacterium | reverse complement strand
CTGGCAGAGGCTCGGCGCCATAGGACCCTATGCCCGCCCATCCGAGGTAGGCTGCGAGCACCGGGTCGCCATAAGAATCGCGAATACGTTACATCGCAAAGGCCTCAGTACGCATACAATTGCTTGTACGGGCGGGCCGAGAGCGGGGTAAGCTTGGTGAACTGAGACACGTCGACTTCCGATACGTCGGCGTCGAAGAAAACCGCGTATCGATCTATATAGTTCCTGAGCAAGGTCTGGTCTTGAGCTGTGATTTCCGTTACCCCGACCGACTTGCTGAGCTGATGATCGGCGATTTCCCCTCGAACGAAAATCGCGCCCCCGTGCATACCTGTGCCCACGTATTGGCAGTGATGCGCCTGCGTGCTCTTCAATGTCAGGCCGAGTATGATTATGATTCCCCCGGCCATGTATTCCCCAAGAAAATCCTGCACCGTTCCGCCTATCACCATAACGGGCCTGGAGTCTAAGTATTCCTTCATATGAATGCCCGCTCTGTAGCCGGCGTTGTCTCTGACAAATACCTCACCGCCGCGTGCGGAGAACCCGGCTATGTCCCCTGCCCTGCCGTGAACGATGATCGACCCGCGGTTCATGGTGTTTCCGATGCCGTCTTGTGCGTTGCCGAAAACGACGATGGTAGGGCCGTCCAGGAACGCGCCGAGATCGTTGCCAGGCGTGCCATGTGTCTCGATGTTCAGTCTGTCTAAGTCTTCGGCTGCTCCGTAGAGATTAGTGCCTATGTAGCGCTGACCGGCTACGTTTCGAAGAACAACTTCCCTTGCGCCGTCGCAAACTGCGGATCTGATCTCGCGGTTAAGTTCGCTGAAGTGCAGACCGCGCGCGTCTATCTCGACGCGACTTGCATTCAGCAAGCTGCATTCTCCCTTCATATTGACCCTCCGTTTCGTCTTTCAGGTCCCTGCCGGCCGAACGCCGAGAATCTCCAGCTCCTCGGTGGTCAGGCCTATCCCTCTCAACTGGCTGCGGTTGCTGCGCAGGCTTTCGATGGAGTTTACGCCCATTCCGCCGAGCATTTCTTTGATCTCGTGTGACCAGCCTGTAACCAGATTCACCAATCGCCGCCGGGCTATATCCGGGTTCACACGCTTGGCCAGGTACGGGTCTTGCGTTGCGATGCCCCAGTTGCACTTGCCCGAGTAGCATTTCTGGCAAAGCGTGCATCCGACCGCAATCAACGCGGCCGTTCCTATGTACACGGCATCGGCTCCGAGCGCGATGGCTTTCACGATGTCGCCTGCGTTTCTAATGCCGCCCCCGGCTACAATCGAAACCCTGTTGCGGATGCCTTCGTCCCGGAGTCGCTTGTCCACAGCCGCTAATGCGAACTCGATCGGCAGTCCCACGTTGTCCCTGATCACCTTTGGCGCCGCGCCCGTGCCGCCCCTGAAGCCGTCGATTGCCACCACGTCAGCGCCCGCTCGCACTATGCCGCTTGCTATCGCCGCGGCGTTGTGCACCGCGGCAATCTTGACTGATATCGGCACGCGATAATTGGTCGCTTCCTTGAGTGCGAAGACCAACATCCGCAGGTCCTCAATTGAGTAGATGTCGTGCTGTGGGGCAGGCGAGATCGCGTCCGTTCCCGGCGGAATCATGCGGGTGATGGAGACCTGTTCGCTTACTTTCTCTCCCGCCAGGTGGCCGCCGATGCCGGGCTTTGCACCCTGGCCGATCTTGATCTCCACCATCCTGGCCGCATTTAGGTAATCCGGATGAACCCCAAACCTTCCTGACGCCACCTGAACTATGGCGTTATCCTTGTAATCGTAAAGGTCCGGGTGCAGCCCTCCCTCTCCGGTGTTGAAGAGTATCCCCAGCTCCCTGGCCGCTTGCGCAAGTGCCGACTGCACCTGGTAGCTTATAGCGCCGTAAGAGAGCGCTGAAAATAGGATCGGCGTTTCGATCTCGATTCCGGACGGCATCTCCGACGCAAGCCGTCCGTTGTCGACCGCGAGGGCATCGGGCTTTGAGCCGATGTGTGTGCGCAACTCCATCGGCTCGCGCAGCGGATCAATTGAGGGATTGGTAACCTGGCTGGCGTTGATCAGCAATCTGTCCCAGTAGACCGGAGCCTGTTTGTCGTTTCCCGCCCCCGTCAGCACGACGCCGCCCGACTCTGCCTGAATGTTAATATCTTTTATGTGCTCGCCCGACCAGCTCCCGTGGGCACGATAGCTTGCCGGGTTTGGCCTGATCACCAGGGCCCGGGTCGGGCACAGTATCGCGCATCTGTGGCAGCCGACACAAAGCTCAGGCCTCTGGCGCATAACATCGTCCTCGGCATCGCGGTAGTGTACTTCAAACGAACACTGCCGAATGCAGACTTCGCACTTGATGCACCGGTCGTAGTCCCTGTCCACTGTGAACTCCGAGAGCCGGTTGGACCGGAGTCCGAAGTCGCTTGCTTTGCGCGTTTTCATCACAATCTCCTCACTACTGAGCTCTCTGGCGTTGGGAGCGAACCCAGTCGGCCGACCACCGGCACTCCGCCCATCGGCGTCCAGACATTGTCCGGTTCAGGCGATACAATCCTGATCGCGGCCTCTTCCGAGGAAAGAAACAACACATTCCCACTGGTGGCCGCGGTCAGCGGTCGGAGGCGGATTCTGTCGGTCAGAGCCATCATCTGCTCGTGGTTCGCTATGATCACTGCGAACGGGCCGTTCAGCAGCAAGCCGGCATATACGTGCCGCAGGGCGGCATATAGACGGCGCTGCTCTCCGCTCATTCAGTCAATTTCATCCCAAAGCGGCGGCGCGACGACACTGGCAAACACCTCGGGCGTGTAGCCCTGGCGCCGCATAAGCAGATCGACCGCATAAGCCACCACTTCGGTGTCTGTGTGCAGCACGCAGCGATATCCTGCAGTCTCCAGAAACGCTTTGTTCGTCCCGTATGAACTAATCTCGCCGTTGTGAACCACGCTCCAATCCAGCAAGCAGAAAGGATGCGCGCCGCCCCACCAAGCGCGGCTGTTCGTCGGAAAACGGCTATGCGCCGTCCAGATGTGGCCCCGGTACTCCTCGAGTCGGAAGAACTCCGCTATCTGCTCCGGAAAGCCGACGCCCTTGAAAACGCCCATATTCCTGCCGGCTGAGAATACGAACGAGCCTTCTAGCTCGTTGTTTATCTTGAGGACCTTGTCTACAACATAGTCTTCTTCCGCCGTCTCAACCTCCCCGTTCGGCCGTGGAACTACGAAATAGCGGTGCAACAGCGGCACGTCCCGAAGTCCCCTGGTCTTCCTGGTCGGTATCTCCTCAGAGTGCCGGATATCAAAGGGCTGTGCCAGAAACTCCTCAGTCGCCTGTCGGGCGTGTTTGTCGGTCAACATGATGTGCATAGCGAAGCAGTCTTCGAACTCAGGGTATATGCCGTAGGCGGCGTATCCTGCGCCGAGTCCGTTGCCGCGCTCCCTCATGTTCTTCATCGCCTCGAACACAGGCTCGCCCGAAAAGGGCTTTCCCGTGACGTCCATCATTCCGAATATCGCACACGCGGAGATGACCTTGTCGTCTCCGTATGGGTTATTGATGCGCTGAAGGTCTTTCATACCCAGTTCCTTCCAGTCCCGCGAAGACGCTCCTGGACCAGCTCGCGCGGCAGGTCTATCAATCGAATGCTTCCCTCTAGCAGCTTCGTCTCCAGGCCCGCGACGTCGACACCGGCGCGCATTATACCGGTCATCAGACCGGCTTTCTCAACGTTGCCGACAAGAATGAACCCCACCAGCTTGCCGTCTCGGATTACTATCTTGCGATACCTCGTTCCGTCAAGGTTTGTGAGCACGCGGAAGCCGTCGCCCTCCTCCTGGGCAGCAAAGCCGGCCGACATAACCGGCAGCCCGAAGAAGCTGACCGAGTTGACACTCATCCCCAGGTTGTACACCGCATCGGCGCCAGACATATTCAGCCCGGCCACGCGACCGCCGATATACGCGTTCGGCAATATCGGCACAACCCGGCTTCCACCTATCAGCGGGTCGAAAGCCTCAGCGATGTCGCCCGCTGCGTATACGTTATCTACATTAGTGCGCATGTTGCGGTCCACGAGTATACCTTTCGCGGTCTTGATATCGGAGCCGGCAACCAGCTCCGTTCGCGGCCTGATTCCGATGGTGATAAACGCGGTGTCGCAGGCAATACTCTCCCCCGTGTTCATGGTCACGGTCCAGAGATCGTTTGAGCCTTCGTACCCGTTGAAGCTGAGGACTCGCGTGTCCGTGAGCACATACACCCCGCGCTCGACAAAGGCTTGTCTTACCATCTCCGAGGCCGTACGATCGAGGGCTGTCGGCAGCACACGGTCGGCCAGTTCGACCACCATAACCTCCTGGCCCATTTCGACGAGCGCTTCCGCCGTCTTAAGCCCGGTGAGACCTGCGCCGACCACGACGGCACGTTTCATGTGAGAAAGCCATCCCTTGGCGCGACGAGCGTCTTCGAGCGTGTTCATAAAGAACACTCCAGGGCGGTCGATCCCCGGCACGCCAGGCGCAATTGGGGCTCCACCCGCGGCGAGCAGGAGCTTGCCGTATCTCGCCTTCTTGCCCGTGGAAAGCGCGACTGCTTGATCGCGAGTCGATACCGATTCCGCCTGAACGCCAAGAAGACACGTGACGCCCATCTTCCGGTAGAAATCCGGCGGCCGGTAGAACACATTGTTCTCCGCCACCTTGCCGCACATGTAGTACGTGATCAGAGGGCGTGAGTAAGCCTGCTCTGTTTCAGCCGCGATCACACCTATGGAGGCGGACCTGTCCCGGCTTCTGATTGCCTCTATCGCACCAACCGCCGCGGTCGAGTTGCCGACGATTAGATAGTCGAATTGATAATCGAACTCACTGTTCATCGGTGGCTTCGTCCTCCAGAATCAATGCGTCGTTAGGGCAATGCTCCACGCAGGAGGGAAACCCCCTCTCCTGACACAGGTCGCACTTGGCCACGGCCCGTCCCTGGCGCGTGTCAGGCTTGACGGCACCGTTCGGACACATCAACACGCACGTCCAACAGCCGATACACCTTGACCTGTCAACGTTTACCAGACCGGTCCGGGGGTCCTTTGTCATAGCACCCGTGATGCACCCGTAGGCGCACAGCGGCTCCGCACAGTGCCTGCATTGGATGGCAAATGACTTCCATCCGGCTTGCTCGACCTCGACGCACGACACCGTCGCAGGTGCGTTCGGCTTGAAAGTCTTGTGAATATTTCTGGACTCGGAGTGCTCCACACCGCACCACACGCGGCACAGACCACATCCTATGCACACTTCGGGAACGGCTCGGATTCGCGCCACTTAAAGCCCCCTGTTTCGGATTGATCTTTAATTCCGCCGAACCCAGAAAACACGCGGGCATTCGGACCGGCCGGGTCGCCTGCGCAGAAAGCGCATCGCATGACTGAAACCCGCTGAAAGCGGCATAACCGTGTTGCGTCGCCCGGCCCTTACGACCGTGTCCCGGATTATTGCGGTGTGCGCTTTCGGCTATTCTCTTGCTTGGTCGAAAAGCGTGAAATCGCCGAAGACGCTCGCCTTTTTGTCCTGTCGCGACAACCTCAAATCCCACGTTGTTGCGACCAGGTCGGTTTCGGCTGTTCTCCCACCTGGATGGGAAGCTTCGGATTCCTGAAAACGCTCGGCTTATGTGTTCTATCGCAACAAACTGGTGGCCCCTGCGGCAGGGTGCATCTTCGCGTGCGCCGAGCGGCAGACTGCCGGCAACCAAAAAGGCGCCGCAAGCCAAGACCAATGCTTGCGGCGCCGACAATGGCATTTCTCGGTTCAGCGAGATATCAGAAAGGCAACATTCGCCTTTCTGTTTGAATTGTATCACGACTACCGCCCCCGCGTCAACGGGCGGAGCGTAGAGTATACGAAGCTGCCGATTGCGCTGCGCGGATTTGGCCCAGTGCACCTTTGCGGGACAATTCAACACAGCCATTCCCGCGGCACAGAGCCCCCCTCCCTTTACGGGAGAGGGTCGGGGTGAGGGTCATACGCAGTACTGATCGTCGGAAGCCTGCTGCCCCGGACGATTAAGAGCGTCCTATCGCCGAAAACGTTGAGTTTGCGTTCTAACTCGAGGACCTCCGCTTCGATACCGCTTGTCAACGTCGGGAGGTTCGTGGTATAATACTGGCGTTGGTTCTCGTGGGGCTGTAGTTCAGATGGGAGAACACCACACTGGCAGTGTGGACGTCAGGGGTTCGAGTCCCCTCAGCTCCACCACTTGCTGTTTCCCCATTCGCGCCCGCGAGAGATATTTCCGCCGACGCGGCGCGTTCGGACGACGGGCGCGAGTTTTTTGCCGGGCGCGTGGAACTCGTCACTCCGGGCGCAGCGACCAATGCCGGCGCGGATTTCTTTGTTCGCCCGGGTCGACAGGGCACCATATGATCGCTCTGCTCAGACTCCATCCTGACCTTCC
>JBMFPI010000207.1:0-6453 GCA_049969195.1 Armatimonadota bacterium | reverse complement strand
AAAACGGACCAGCCGAAAAACGAGTTCGCGCCACGCTTCCAGAGGTGTCTCCTTGACGATTGTGTGGCTTCGCGGCTCGCTTGGAAACCTGGCGATACGAACCTCCGGCAGGCCCACCTGGACGCGTTCTCGCGTGACAGGCTCAGGGGGACGAAGTTCCTGTATATGTCTGCATATGCTTCGGCTGGATTCTTTATCACATATGTCCCCGAAGCGCACTATGCGAGGCTTTTCGGCGAAGCTCTCAGGCGTGACCAAATCGTCAATGACGTGGTTGGTTCCGCTGATCCGGGTTAGCTTCTCGCCCATCAATTCGGCCTTCTCCAGTCCGCGTTCGAAGAATGCGATCAAATCGTCGGCGGACCCGGACCGATCGGCCCCACAGACCACAAGATCGCGAATCTGAGGATTGTAGAGCAAGTTGCGCAGCAGGTGAGGGATGCCGTTGCCGTACAGATTGCCGATGACGGCGATGCCGGATGTGTCCGGGTTCAGATCAGCTCCGAGCTCGCGGAGGGTGTCGTAGACGAAGTCAATCCTGCTCCACAGGGTGATGATCCCGATTCTGCCGCGGGGGTTTATGATGCGCAGCTTATGCCCGAAGTGCAGGGGAACAAACTCCAAAACCTCTGTTGAATCCGGTTGCTGCCTGTGGCCGGAATCGCTATTTCCCGGCATTCGTGAAACGCCCCCTTGGGCCGCCGACGTTCCGGAAGGCCGTATTGAAGTCGCGGTAAAGGGTCTTGTAGTTGGGGATCCGGTGCCACTTCTTTATGTAACCCTCCGGCAGGTCCTGAACCATGTCTACATCGGCCCAACCATTGACGAGAGGGTATGCGTAATATGGGTACTCCGGCGGCACGTTCCGTACATAGACCACCTGAATCGGAGAACGCTCCATCCGTGCCAGGTAAACTCGATGCATACCGTCGTTGAGTATTTTGACCACACTGCCGTCTGCCTCGACGGACTGCTCGATCACCGGCGGCAGCAGATCGATCGGGTCGTCATAGCCGCGGAACCACATTGTGATGTAGCCGTCCAGCCTGAAAAGGTCGATCCCGTGATCGCGAAGAGCCCACCGGAGGTCACGGACCTTCAGAATCTCCTGGGTCAATACGTACCTCTGCGCCGGTGCAATCTCGTCGGTATGCAGTGTGACAAGTTCTATGGCCGAGTTCCTGTACAATTTGGCCTCGGGATCCGTTAGCATTCCCACGTTGCGCATGTTGCGAATCAGCTCTTCGGGATCGTGGTGTTCGACGCGTTCGATATCCATTCGACTCCTCACACGCGAAGTTCAACCTGGTCGCACAAAAGTTTGACTTGCAGCCGTTCTGTGAGGCCCGTTACCTGCGGGATGACGAGATTCGGCGCAGGTGCCTCGCCGTTCAGAACACGGACGACCGAGCCTAGCTCTCGTTCGGGGCGCGCCAGAACCCACACCGCACACATTCCGAGCCGCATTGCCGGGAGGATGTCGTGTTCATAGGTGTCTCCCACCATGACAGCATCCTGCGGCTCAACCTGGAGCTCCTGCAGGGCACGCACGAAGTTGGCCGGCTCGGGCTTGCGGAATCCCGTGTGCAGGCTCAAGACGATGGAATCGGCCGCCTCTATCACCCGCGGTATTGCTTTGCGGACGCTCGCATAATATGGTGACCAGATGTCTGAGAGCAGGCCGACCTTCAGGCCGTTTTGCTTAAGTGCGAGTACGGTTCCGGAGGCTCCGTCGATTTCACGGGCCGATGTCGCTTGCGCGTTCCAGAGATCGCGGATGGCGATGACGACCCCGGGGCTCAGCGTCCCGAATTTGCGCTCTAGCGCGGCGCAGACTTCATCCGGACCTGCGAAAGGTGCGGTCATGATCACCGACGCGACCTCGTCCGTTGCGACATTCCCGAGCAGCCCGGCGATGACCTTGTTGGGTGCGACCTCCGGGCCGGTGACGAGTGTAGACCCGATATCGAATATGACTGCGGAAGCCGAAAGTCGGGATGTCGGAGACGACAGCAACCGAGGCGAACTCTGCAACGAAGCGTGCTCTGCTTTCAGGCTTTTGTTCCCGGCTCCCGGTCCTCTGCTGCTATTCATCAGGCCACTCCACCACCTCGACGCCGCATTTTCTGAGAAGCTCGATGCCGTCGGACGTGCCCTTGTGATCGCGCCTAACCACAACCCTCACGATCCCGGACGAGAGTATCAGTTTGGCACACGTAATGCAGACGTCGGCGTTCACATACAGCGTGGCGCCGCCGACAGCCAGCCCTCGCTTGGCGCACTGGCAGATCGCGTTTTGCTCGGCGTGCACGCAGATTTTGTACTCCTCGGTTCCGGCAATGTCCTTGAGGCAGCGTCCCGTGTCACAGCAGTGCTCGTGCCCGCTCGGAACGCCATTGTAGCCGTGCGAGAGTATGCGATGATCGCACGTGATGACCGCGCCGACCTTTTTGCGCAGGCAGGTCGAGCGGCGCGCGATAGTATCGACCACCTCCATGTAGATCTCGTCGAACGACGGTCGTTCGGCCATGCGGTCAACCTCCGAACTCACTACCAGGCTATTGTACCAGGAGCAGATATGCAAGGCAATGCCTGCGAAGAGCGCGTATCAGTTCAGTCTTGCAGGCACAAACGCCAAGGAGCCCGTCATCCTGAACTCGATTCAATATCCATCCCTCCGGCGCCCGCTTGCTGAAATACGTTCAGCGTGGCGTGCTGCCCGCGGAACGGAACTGTCCCGCGTGCGCTCAAGTGTTTCGAAGACTCACGCCCCAGGTGGTATACTTATGTACGATAGCCAGGGAAACATGGCAGCGCGGTTTTCGTCTAAGGCAAATGGATTGATGAGCGTGTCTGTGTGCTGAACTCACAATCCGCCGCGTTTGTGCGGGACGTTGCTGGAGGACCGGGTAGAAATGGTGGTTACCCGAGCTTTGGTTGACAGGCGAATAGCGGCCGTTGTGCTCCTGCTGGTCGCGGGTTGCGCCGTGTACGCGGCAGGCGCGGGCGAGATGGTAACGGATATCATTGTCGGCCGGAACAACAAAGGCCCATATCCGCTGAGCTGGACCAATATAGATCCATCCAGCGTAGTAGTGACCATTAACGGAATCACCCTCAAGAAGGGCGAGAAATACAACATCGATTGCACCAAGGGGGTCATCTCGTTCACGTCCGTCTTGCTGAACGACGCCATAGTCAGGGTAAGCTACAGTCTCATTCCCGGCAAGTCCGAGCGGTACGCGGGCAGGATGAGTGTGCCGGTTACGCTCAGCGTATTTGACAGACAGGACGCGAGCCTCCAGGTTACGGGCTTGTATGCGCAGGACGACCCGAAGAATCCCAACACTGCTAGGACGCTGCTCGGCGTCGGCGGTGAAAAGAAGTGGGCCGAGACCAAACTAACCTCCCAATTCTATGTGAGCCAGCGCAATCAGGACGACCGCCCGGGCGCGGAGGCTGGTTCGTGGGACCGCTCCGCATTCAAACTCGGCAGTCAGACTACGGTCGGAACCTTTACATTCGGCGGGTCTATGCTCTATGCGGGCAAAGAGTTTCTGGGCGGTAAGGAGACGGGGCTCGGTCAGGGCAAGAGGGCGAGCGACTTGATCGTCCGGTTTTCGCCGAGCTCTCGTATAGAGGCAAGCGCAGCGGTCCGGCAGTCCGAGGAAACGGTCGGTTCGGCGGCGGGCACGAAGTCGGTTACCCAGGAGCAGAAGGTGGTACTCGCGCCTGCCGATAACACAAAAGTCGCGCTGAGCCACACGGCGACGGAGACCTCCGCGGCCTCGACTGGATCGGACAGGACGCTCGAATCGACGGCCGTAAAGATTGATCATAAGATCGGCGATGCGGCCTCCGCCTCGGTAGCCGCGTCGACTTCGACAGCCTCGACCGAAAGCGGCACTGAGAGGACGCAATCGCAAGCGCTCGTTGTGGCCGGCGAGTCCGCCACGGCACAGGTCAGCCTTACCCAGAAGGAATCAGACGCGACCGGTCGGGTGAACACCACAGACGTCTCCGTTCAGGCCAGGATCTCTTCGAACACGCAGATCCAGGGCCGCATGGTCAACGCGGAGGAAAGAGAAAAAACGCTTTTCCAGAGAGACGTGACCATAGTAACCAAACCGGTGGAGTTCGCGCGAGTTGAGGCGTCATTCTCTCAGAAAGGCGTCAACGAGAACGACGATGTGGCCAAGGCCGCGAAAGTAGAACTTGCGCCGTTCTCGCACACGCAGTTGAGCGCCGGGGTGAAATACGTAGAGCAGGGCCCAAGCGTGATGATGATCCGGGACTACGCGGCCTCGACGCGACCGGCTGGCTTCGTGAGTCTCTCCGGGAGTCTGACACAGCGCCAGGCCGCCGCCGAAGATGCGCCTGATAGCACATCGATTCAGATGTCGCTGGCCCCTCACAAAGCGCTCAGTCTCACAGGCGGTTTCCAGGTAAATCCCGAGGACAACCAGGGACGGATACAGGCTTACAGGGCTACCGAACTGGGCCTGAAACTCAGATTCGGCACTGTTGCGCTTACTACGGGCTACAGTGCAAAGGACGAGTATGCTGCCCGGCGTGTGTCGGACGAGGGCAAAATCGGTTTGGAACTGCGGGCGTTCGGGGGCGGCACGCTCACGACCGGTTACAAGATATCGCGCCTGCTGGACGGATCGATGACCACGTCCAACACATATTCCCTGGGCTACAGGCAGGACCTGGGCTCGTCGTTCAGCCTTTCACTGACGGGCTATTACACCCAGTACCTGAAGGATAGAACCCTGATGCGCGATAAGACGGAATACAGCGCCGAGGCAAGCCTCGGGGTCAAGTTCTAGTCGGGGAGGTCGCCGCGAATGCCACAGACGGAACTCGAACCCATCCGTGACGGGTGCAGACACATGCGGGGTCGGTACAAGCTCCAGCCGTCGCACAGGTCTCCGTTTCCGGATAAGCGGTTCATGCGATACGAATGCGAAAAAGGACACCAGATCGATAACACCAGCGAAGAAGAGATTCAGAAGTGTCTGGATCAGAAGATAGGGTGCTGGAAGGAAGCTTAGTCGATACGAGGCGGTCGTTCCTCGAT
The DNA here is from genome assembly GCA_049969195.1 of Armatimonadota bacterium. Taxonomy (GTDB): domain Bacteria; phylum Armatimonadota; class UBA5829; order UBA5829; family UBA5829; genus CALJES01. The sequence goes on along the minus strand of JBMFPI010000207.1, from coordinate 1,370 downwards.
GTGTCCCGCTACTAAGCGGAGCCGATCACCTGGCGGCTCGGGATCCGCGGGTTGGAAAGTCATCGCGGTCTCGGGCCGTCTCTGAGTCGTTTGTGATCTCCTCAGCGATGGCCGGTTCGGTGCTGAAGCGAGCATATTCAACGTGTTGAATGAGCGTCTCCTCGAGCGCGGTCTCGGCCTCTGAAGCGCGGTATCCCGGTCCGAGGACGCAGCCGATGATCGAGGCTTCTTTCCCGATCAGGCATCCCGCTCCGACAATGCTGTGGGAGATGTGGGCGCCCTCTTCGATCAGGGTGTCTTCCCCGATAACCGCGCGCTCGCCGACCGTTGCGCCGCGCTTCACGATCGTGCCCGCGCCGACGTAAGCGGGGCCTTTGATTTCTGCCTCGGGGTGAACCTCGACTCGCTCGCCGAGCCAGACGCCGTCGCCAATGTGGTCGGCGCGCAGATCCAGCTTCAGCGCGCCGGAGAGCGCGTCGAAATGCGCGTTCTTGTACGAGAGCCCGTAACCCGCATCGCACCAGTATCCGCGTGCGCGGAAGCCCTGAACCGGCTCTCCGTTGTGCAGCAGGCGAGGAATGACGTCGCGGTCGATGTCCCTGGACTCAAACGGAGGTATGAGGGTAATTATCTCGCGGTCGAAAATGCGTATGCCGGTCGAGACAATGTTTCCGAAAAGCTGGTCGGAATCAGGTTTGACGGCGATCTTGAGAACCTTTTCGCCGCTGTCGATGGCGAGGCAGGTATAAAGGGAGGGATCGTCGGCTTCGTATGTGAGCAATGTCGCAGACGCGCCGCTTGATCGATGGGCGGCGACCGCTGCCGAGAGATCGATGTCGGTTATCAGATCTCCGGGGATGACTAGGAATTCGTCAGTGATCATATGCTGAACAGAGCGCAGGGCTCCGGCGGTTCCGAGCGGCTCGGACTCGATTGAATAGCGTATTCGGACTCCGAACCGACGGCCGTCGCCGAAGTACCGGGCGATATCGAGTGCCTGGTGGGAAACTGTTGCGATGATGTCGCTGATACCGTGCCGCGCAAGAAGGCTCACCATGTGCTCGAGTAAGGGCCGGTCGAACAAGGGCAGCATCGGTTTAGGCACCGGGCTGTCGATCCGACGGAGCCGGGATGCGTGGCCTCCTGCGAGAATAATTGCCTGCATGCTTGCGTATGCTCCTGAGGTGACGGATTCCAGTTACGATTATTGGAGCGCAGGAGACCGAACTTCAGGCCGTTTGAAGCGGGCCAATCTCCTGCCCTCCGGGGCTTTGCTCGGGGAGTCGGGTGCGTGTCCGGACGAAGAGTGCTCCCCGTCTGTGCGAGGTCGCGCGGATTTCGGTGACTGAGCTTGTTGCGATGGAACATAG
>JBMFPI010000206.1:0-6520 GCA_049969195.1 Armatimonadota bacterium | reverse complement strand
ATCGTCGCGCTCGCCGCCAGCAAACGGCGCCAGCTCGAGGCGATCGAGCACAGCAAGGAGCTCTACGAAAGAGCTCTGGACGAGCTGCTTGCCAAGTCGCAGGAAATCGAAGAGGAAATCAGGCGAATCCAGAGCACCCCTGCGGGCCGCGCGCGGTTTGCAAGGGCCTTCAGGGGTGGTCTTCTGATGCCTGTGGCCGGTCCTATTACCTCCAGGTTCGGCTATCGAGTCCATCCCATCACCGGCGTCTATAAGCTTCACACCGGCGTCGATATCCGATGCCCGACCGGCACGCCCGTGCGCGCCGCGGCGGACGGGGTAGTGATCATCGCCGGCTGGCAGGGGGCTTACGGTTATGCCGTCGTCGTTGACCACGGCGGCGGAGTTTCAACTCTGTACGGACACTGCTGCGCGCTGCTAGTAGACGTCGGCGACCAGGTCAAGAAAGGCCAGACGATCGCCAGGTCGGGCAGCACCGGGTATTCCACAGGGCCGCACTTGCATTTCGAGAAGCGCATCAATGGACGGCCGGTGAACCCACTCTAGCATGCGGCAAATTCGATCTCCCAGGCACATAGCTCGGCCGTTTGGCCGGATCGCGTGTACGAAAAGACACGCAGCCTGTCCGAGGTCCGCTTCACCAGGCGGGGCTGCGCGCTACTCAGGCTGTTGCGATAGGCGCCTTTCCAGCGATTGTCGCGCCTGGTCGAGGGGCATCAAATCGCCGAAAACGCTGGGCTTGCGTTCTGTCGCAATAGCCCCGCTAATTGACGACCCGGACCGCCGAAAATATGCTTGATAATGATCTTTCGCAGAAGCCTCGGAGTGGCGGGTCCCGGATGCGTATGTGCGTTCTGAAATACCTTGCAATATTAGGCGTTGTGATTCTGGCGGGCGTCACGTCCGCGTCGGAGCTTGTGGAAGTGACGGGGTTCATCGGCTGTCACAAGCTCACTTTCAAGGCCCAGTCGATATCGAAAGAGGCCAGGTTTACGTTGAAAGGACCTGCCGACTACATCGCCGTCACCGAGGTCTACCCGGACGAGCCCCGGCCCGTCACCTACCAGTACCGCATCTCCGGCAGCGGCATCGGCAGCTTCGAGCGGTGCTACGCGAGTCAGGGTTTTGGGCCTGTAACCTACTTCCTGCGGGTTCGAAACGCCCCAGTCGGAACCATCAAGATAACCAACCACCTGACCGGTTCGAAGGCTCGCCCAGTGTTGATCCAGTCTGTGCGGTGCGTGAAAGCATCCGATCTTGAGAACCTCCTCGAATGGGATCGATTCACGATTATGGGCCTGATCCCGGACGGCAAGCCCGACGAGCGCGATTCATGGCTCAGTCTGCTTGCAAGGAATCTGGCGCCGCGGCCCGAGTACCACATCAACGTCGGTTTCAGTTCCGAGATCTACTATGCGAACCGCGACCGGACCAATGTCCGCGAACAAATCGCACTGTGCGAGGCGTTCGCGAAGAAGTACAAACTGCCCGCGCTTCTGGGACTGGTCTCATGGTGGGCGGGCACGCCCGTTCACGTAGATGATGGTCAGGGCGGCAAGTTCGGCGATGTCAGGTACCAGCAGATCTGCTACTCGCCAGATGTCGAGTCCCCGGAAAACCCGGACCTGAAAGCGCTGCTCGGCGACCGGTACGACGCACACTACGGTCTCAGCGTGCCCAACCAGTGGTCAAACTGCCCGTGGCTTACGATGAACAGTCCGGTGCTGAATGCGTATCGTGCCAAGCGGCTTGACGAAGCGATCCAGGAACTTAGAGCTGTCAGCGGGGGCAGTGCCGCCTGGATCAAGGCACTTTTTGTCGAGAACGAGCCTCGATACTGGGACTCCGACTGCGAAGCTGGCAATCCGAACTCCAAGCGCAAGGTCCTGTGGGCGGATTTCAATCCGCTTGCGGTGGAGGCTGCGAAAACCGATGGTATCGACCTCAACCCGGCGGACGGCCTTTCGAACGAGGAGCTTGCCTGGCTGCACCGCAACGTCGGCAGGTACAATCAGGAGACCGTTGACGTTGTCAACAAGGCCCGGGCCGCGCACAGGTTCGCCGAGAGCGTACCTCTTTACACGCATTCGCTTCAGCTTCGTAGCTTGTTTCCGGGCGCCGCGATCAACCATCCTGCCTCGGAATGGGCTTACGCCGATGGCGCCAGGACCGGGATCGAGGGAATGTGGTCGCAGCCGTCGGATTTTGTGCGCGTGAGGGAGTGGGGGCCCTGGTCGAATCTCAACCGCGAGGAAAACGACGGCCGACACATCGATTTGCACTTGTGGGACCTGCGGGTCTCCTATATGCTGGGCGCAGACCTCTACAACAGCTACAACTGGCACGCCATCGGCGCCCAGAGGTTCTTCGATTACGCGAAGGAGTTCCTGAGCCAATTTCCGGTGGTTGTGCTTCCGCCGGCCCACGCCAGATACGTAGACCGCACGTCACTCAAGATCAAGACCCCTATGGAATTGCAGGCTTTCAGCCGCCTTGAAGTTCAGGTCAAAGTCAACAAGAGGATCAGCGGGGCGGCTTTCCTGGGGATCGCGTTCGATGACGGGCGGTGCTTCACTTCCCAGCAGCAGCCCGTCAACCTGCAGCCGGGCGTGAGGACGCTGGGCATTGACTTCGCCACCCCGCCTGAGATTCCTCACGACAAAGAAGCTCTGCTGGCACTGTCGGTGTTCGACTCCAGGGGCAAGCGAGCGCCGGATGCGATCGCTTTTACGCCCGAGTCCGTGCAGGCGCTCAAATTAATCCTGGACTTACGTACCCAGCGCGCACTAAGTCTTTTTGTGATCAATAACGTCAGGCGGTAGGACTTGCACATCGAAATCGTCAATCCCAACCTGAAACCGGGCAGGATCCGGTCGGCACTCTTCGACTTCGACGGCACAATTTCGGTCATCCGCGAGGGATGGCAGGAGATCATGGTCCCGATGATGGTCGAGGAGCTGATGAAAACGCCCAACCACGAGCCGGAAGAGCATCTGCAGGCCTACGTGCGCGAGTACGTGTACGAGCTCACCGGCAAGGATACCATATACCAGATGATCCGACTGGCCGAGGAGGTCTCGGCCCGAGGCGGCACGGCTCTCGACCCCCTTGATTATAAGCGCGAGTACCATCGCAGGCTTTGGCGCAGGATCGAACATCGTGTCGAGGGGCTTAAGTCCGGCAGGATCGACCCGCATGAGATGGTGATCGAAGGAGCCATCGAGTTTCTCGAGGAAATGAGTTCTCGGGGAGTGAGTCTGTATCTGGCGAGCGGAACGGATCACTCGTATGTCGTTGATGAGGCGCGCGCCCTGGGGATCGACAGGTTCTTTGGCGAACATATCTACGGCGCGCTCGACAATTACTGGGAGCGATCCAAAGCGACTATCATCAAGCACATACTCGAATCCAACAACCTGCGCGGCGACGGTTTCGCCGCGTTCGGGGATGGGTTCGTTGAGATCGAAAACTGCAAGCAGGTCGGCGGGCTGGCCGTTGGAGTCGCCTCCGACGAGGTCAGAAGACGCGGCATTAACGCCTGGAAACGCGAACGGCTGATCCGGGCCGGGGCCGATGTCATAATACCGGATTTTTCGGATGTCCGGCAGCTCGAGGATCTGCTGTTTGCGGGGCCCTGACTCCGGATTTCGCCGAACGACCATCCGGTTCCTGCGGGGCGAGATAGTGCTGGGGCCGGTCTCAACTAGGGGTCGAGACGGCACGCGTGTGTCGGGTCAGACCGGAAAGCCTGAACTTCGCGGGTGAAACAAAACATTGCGATACATGCGTTTTCGGCGATTATCCCGCCCTGTTGAGGCAAGTCGCGTACCCGGAAACGGCGGGTTGCATTCTATCGCAATAGTTTCGGAGAAAGGACCAGACTGCCTTGCCTTACCCGAAGTTTGATCGAAGCAAGCTCATACTTGAACCGCTGGCCCAGCGCAAGCACGATATGACTCTTGATTATGTGCTTCCGCTCGGTCAGGTGGCCGAGCAGTTCGAAAGCGCTCAGCTCGACGCGGTTGCATCCAGAATCGTTGACGCACGTGGGCGAGGTGCGCCAGTCATACTGATGATGGGTGCTCACGTGATCAAACAGGGCTGCTCGCGGTTCGTGATCGACCTGATGGAACGCGGCCTTGTGACTCACGTCGGCACCAACGGCGCGTGCGCGATCCACGACTTCGAGCTTGCCATGATCGGCGCCACGACGGAGAGCGTGGCCCACTACATCAAGACCGGCCGTTTCGGAATGTGGACCGAGACCGGCCTGTTGAACGACGTAATGGTCGAGGCGGCTCGCGAGGATATCGGGCTCGGCGAGGCGGTCGGACGGTGGATCGAGCGCAACCGGTATCCCCACAGGGACGTCAGCATTTTCGCAGCGGGATACCGGCTAGGTATCCCGGTGACCGTGCATGTCGGGATCGGCCAGGACATAATTCACGAACATCCCAACTGTGATCCGGAAGCCATGGGTCGGTCATCATACACCGACTTCCTGATCTTTACTCAGTCGGTATGCGGTCTTGAGGGGGGCGTGTATCTCAACTACGGCACGGCGGTGATGGGGCCGGAGGTCTATCTGAAGGCTCTGTCGATGGCAAGAAACGTCGCACGGCAGGAAGGCCGATCGCTCTCCAGGTTCACCACGGCGGTGTTTGATATGCTCGAGCTGGGCGACGACCTCTCGAAAGAGGCTCCAAAGACAGAACCGCGATATTATTATCGCCCTTTCAAGACGATCCTTGTGCGGACGGTCGCCGACGGAGGCGAGAGCTTCTACATTAAGGGCGACCATCGCATCACTTTCCCAAACCTCTGGAAGCGGCTGGTAGACCGCCAAACGTGAGCACCATGGACGCAAGAAGCCTGCGGAAAATCCTGAACGACCTACCCAATGTGACTATAGCAGTTGTGGGCGACTTCTTCCTGGATCGGTACCTGGTGATCGAGTCCTCACTGGCCGAGAAGTCTGTGGAAACCGGGCTTACGGCACACCAGGTCGTCGCGAAGCGACTCACACCCGGCGCGGCAGGCACTATCGTAAACAATCTCAAAGCGCTCGGTGTGGGCCGCGTTCTGTGCTTCGGCATTATCGGCGCGGACGGAGAGGGTTACGAGCTTAAGAAAGGATTGAAGCACATCGGAGCCGAGACGCGGGGCACTCTGATCGAAAGCGCCGCCCGCTTCACGCCGTGCTACACCAAGCCGATGCTCCGAACGGAAGGCGTGGAGCGCGAACTGGAACGCATAGACATCAAGAACCGCGAACCTACGCCTTACGCTCTGCAATCCGGGCTGATCCGACGGCTCGAGAAGGCCCTGCCCCGGCTCGACGGGGTTATAATCGCCGATCAGGTGCAGGAGCGCAACTGCGGCGTCGTCACCGACCGGCTTCGGGATTGGCTTGCGGAGGCTGCCGTGCGCTATTCCGATGTGGTCTTTTTCGCCGATTCGCGTGTTCGGGTCGGAGAGTTCCGCAACGTGATTGTGAAACCCAATATGTTCGAGGCGGTCGATGCCGTCCGGGGAAACGCACGCGCGGATGAGGCCGGCGGAGTCAGCGAGTTCTCTTTGGAAGAAGCGATTTCCTGCGCAAGGGAGTTGAGGAACCGCACGCGCAGGCCGGTGTTTATGACGGCACAGGAGAATGGTCTGTTTGTCATCGACCAGGACGTGACACACGTGCCCGCCGTGCGCGTGGAGGGGCCGATTGATCCGGTAGGCGCGGGCGACAGTTGCACGGCAGGCGTTGTATCTGCGCTGTGCGTCGGCGCGTCGCTTGGTGACGCAGCCCTCGTGGGCAACCTGGTGGCGTCGATTACCGTCCAGCAGATAGGCCGTACGGGGACGGCGTCTCCTGCGGAGGTCGTTACGCGGTTCGAAGAGTGTTGCGATAGCAGCGTTTCCGGCGATTCTTCCGGTTAGTTGCAGGCTGTTGCAATACGCGCGTTTTCGGCGATCCTTCCGGCAAGTTGCAGCCTGTCGCAACAAGGGCCTTTTCGGCCGTTCTCCCGCTTGATTGAGGAACGTCGAACCGCCGAAAACGTCGGGTTTGCATTCTATCGCAATGCCCTCGTTCGAGGGAGACGGCTCAGCTCGGCGGGAAGCGCGTCACGCGGAACTTGATTTAGCAGCCAGACCCTGCAGGGATCGATCCCGAATCAAGTTCAGGATGACGGCATCGCGGGCGTTTGCGCTCGCTACAGTGCACTGATAAGTTGCAGGAACGCCCTTGCGGGGTCTGCGTGATAGGGTATAATACAAGTAATCGAACGCGCACGGGCACGAACGCTGTGCCCCGCAAAGGGGGCGGAGCTTGTGTCGGTCGTTGATGCGTCAATGACGCGGGATGCGAAACGTGAGATCGCGAAGCACCCGATAGACGCGAGTCATCTCGAGGTGCACGTAGTCCACGGCGTCGCGTATCTGCAGGGTCGAATCGAGAAGCTCAGGGGCTACCACGAGGACCTGGACCTCGGCGAGGAGCTAGTTAGGATCCTCAGAGTCCTACGAC
>JBMFPI010000205.1:0-6523 GCA_049969195.1 Armatimonadota bacterium | reverse complement strand
GTGTACTCCGTCGCCGGGGAATACGATCTGGTGGCCATCGTTCAGTCGGAGGAGTACGAGCGGCTGGCCGAGGTTGTAACGGAAAAAATTGGGGCTATCGAGACGATAGTCCGCACCACAACGCTGATGGCGTTCAGGAGTTACAAGTTCACTGCTTGACGGAAAGGAGGCTTGCGGACAATGCTTCAGTCGGTTTTGAGGAAACTGACCGCGCAGGAGCACCTGACGGAAGAAGAGATATTCGGCATTATAGGCGGGATACGCAGAGGCGAGATAACGGATGTTCAAATCGCCGGATTCCTGGTCGCCCTGCTGATGAAAGGTCCGACCATCAAGGAGGTAGCGTCAATCGCGCGTGCTATGCGCGCTAACTGCGAACAGATAAAGCCGAAAGTCGATGGGCCGCTCACCGATACGTGCGGCACTGGCGGCGGTCGCACGACCTTTAATTGTTCAACCGCGGTGGCGATAGTGGCGGCTGCCGGGGGCGCGTTCGTAGCCAAGCACGGCAGCAGATCGCTGGCTTCACTATCGGGAAGCGCGGACGTGCTCGAGGCTCTGGGGGTTGCAATCGACCTCACCCCGAAGCAGGCTGAGAAACTCATAGAAACCGCCGGCATCAGCTTCCTCTATGCCCCCAACTTCCACCCGGTGATGCACAAAGTCCTGCCGCCGGAGATGGCGCTTGGGATCAAGACCATTTTCTATACCATCATCGGCCCGCTGATCAACCCGGCGGACGCAAAGCGGCACATCCTCGGAGTCTACCGGCCGGAGCTAGTGGAAATGGTGTCGGATATACTCGTCGAGTTGCAATTCGAGCACGCTCTCGTTGTGCACGGCCTCGATACGTTGGATGAGATCTCCGTTATAGGCAAGACATCCGTCGCCGAGGTAAAGGACGGCTGGGCCCGCAAGTACGAAATCCGACCCGAGGATATGGGACTGCCCAGGTACACATACGAAGAGCTTGCAGGCGGTACCCCCGAGCAGAACGCCTCAATTCTGCGCGCCATTTTGTCCGGCGAGGAGAAAGGAGCGCGACGAGATATGGTCCTGGCGAACGCGGCAGGCGCGCTGATGGTCAGCGGCAAAGTGGAGAATCTGCGCGACGGCGTCGAACTCGCCGCGGAACTTATCACGAGCGGGGCCGCAATGAACAAGCTGGAGCAGCTCGTCGCCGAGTCAAATCGGATAGCAAGGGCGGGGTAGGGCGGCTTTTCGTGAGGCAGACGTTTTCGGCAGCGCTGGCAGCGGCTCGTGCGCAAGGGCGCGCCCCACTGGTCTCCGAGATCAAGGTCAGAAGCCCCAAAGAGGGTGATCTGCTGCGCGGACGAGATCCCGTCGCGCTGGCCCGGACGATGGAGACTGCCGGCGCTGCATGCATCTCCGTGGTGACCGAGCCCGAGCACTTCGGGGGCAGCATGGAGCTTCTGCGCGCCGTGAACTCCGCGGTCTCGGTGCCCGTTCTGCGTAAGGACTTCGTTCGGTGCCGGGAGGACGTTCTGGCAACCGTTGAGTCCGGGGCTAGCTGCTTGCTGCTTATTGCGGCTCTTCTGGACCAGACGCTTTTGGCCGAGCTGCACGACGTGGCCCGTCGGGAAGGGCTGGAAACCCTCGTCGAAGTCCACAACGAGGACGAGCTCCGCCGCGTGTTGACGATGGAGCTGGACTTGCTCGGAATCAATAATCGGGACATCCTCCGACTGGAGCGCGACGAAGGCACTGTGTCCAACACTCTCGGTCTGATTCGCCTGGCGCCCCTCGGAACGCGCGTGATAAGCGAGAGCGCGATCTCCAGTCCCGAGGAGGTTCGGGCCGTTTGCGAGGCGGGGGCTTTCGGGGTTCTGGTCGGGACCTCCGTTCTTAAGGCCGAGGACACGGCCGAGGCGGTGCGGCGCCTGGCCAGGGCGCTGGGGTAGCGGTGTATGGTCAGAGTAAAGATCTGCGGCAACACCGATGCAGAACAGATCGCGATGGCTGTCGATGCCGGGGCCGACTGCGTCGGCCTGGTAGTCGAATACCCGGTACCTGTACCGTGGAACCTTAGCCGGGAGGAGGCGGCCGAGCTTCTCCCGCTCGTTCCTCCATTTGTGAGCCGAGCGGTGGTAACGGGCGGACCGGCTGAGGTTGTCCTGAGTATTGCCCAGCTCCTGCGGCCGCACTTGATCCAACTGCATACGGACAACCCTGTCGAGGAGACCGCGCGGATTTGCCGTGAGCTTTCCCGGTGCGGGATCGGACTCATTCGAGCGCTCAGGATCGACGTCGCCTCCGGCTCCGCAGGCGGCGAGGTGGGCGATCCGGTAAAAGCCGCGCGTGCGCTGCAGGATACCGGTATATGTGGCCTCGTTGTGGATGCGCGGACCGACAAGCTGCCTGCCGGAACCGGCGAAACCGTGGACTGGGCCCTTGCCAGGCGCATTCGAGACAGCGCCCGGGTTCCGGTAATCCTGGCCGGGGGGCTGAACCCGGAAAACGTGCGCGAGGCCATTCTGGCGGTCCGGCCATACGGGGTGGACGTAATCACTGGGGTCGAATCCGCCAGGCGCGTCAAAGATCCTGCCCTTGTGCGGGAGTTCGTTCGCAGAGCCAGGGTCGAGTCGGTTCAGTAGTTGTCTGGATTACGTCCGCCGACGCGGCGAATGCTCCGGAACGCTACACGGCGTCGGCCCGATCCTCTCCCGCAAGGGGAGAGGGAGGCACATACCCAGACCTTTACACACTCCAGAAGGAGTGATCCACCGCGGAAGAGAGGGTTCAGTTCCTTGGGACTCGCGTCATGCTGAGCTTGTTTCAGCATCCAAACGCCGAGCGGATGGATCCTGAATCGAGTTCAGGATGACCGGCTCGCGTGCGCTTACGCTTGCAAGACCGAACTGACTCCCCGCGGAAGTGCGGCTTGACTTCTGGTCGCGGAGCGGGTAGAATGAATGGGACTGGCTGACGGGCAGTGAATCAAACTAGCGGCTGTGAATGCCGCCGCAGCGGCCCGGCAGCAGCGGTTGCTTGTACAGGCTGCCAACTCGACGTGTTCCGGCTTCGCGCCTCGCAGTTGGAGCACCCGGTCCAGAGATCTCGAAAGGGGGAACGATTTGCAGATGGAGATCGGCGATAGAGTTCTACACCCGAGGTATGGGATCGGAGTGATCAACGGAATCGAGACGCGAATCCAGGACGGCGAGCCCCGTGAGTACTACGTTATCCCCAAGCCGGCTTTGTCGTCGACGATTTTCGTGCCGGTTGACTCCGCAGACGAAGTAGGTCTTCGACCTGTTTCCTCTCCCGACACCCTGAAAAAGGCGCTCAAGATACTTGCCGGGGAAGTAGACGACTGCGAGTCGACTGCCAAACTGCACGACCTGAGCTGGACTGATCCCCTGGAGCTGGCGCGGGCAATCCGACATCAACTCAGCGAACCAAAGTCACGTTATCCCAAGGTGAGCGAACAGCACCAGCTCAAGCGTGCCAAGAAACTGCTGCTCGAGGAGCTTTCCGAAGTCCTCGGGCTTCCCGAGGAGAGCATAGTAGCCCTGATGAACGGCCAGCCTGCCGCCGAAGCCGGGCACGCCGGCAAGACGGCATAGCAGCCTTCGGCTTAACGCTCAGCAAGCACAAGTTGGGGCAGGTTCTCCGCCCCGAGCGCCCAACCGTTGCTAGTCGCCGGGCACCTCAATTCGGCAGGGCTTTCCTGCGAGGACGGAGTCCGACACCACGCGTGATATGTTCCCCAGCCAGTCCGGAGCGGTCTCGAAGATTTCGCGGCCGTCGACGGTCGCACGCGGATTTCCCTTTCGGTATATGACCTCCAGACCGGCGCCTAGATATGGGAACTTGACAGAGCACTCCGCCCATTCAGTGGGCAGGCAGGGATCGACGGCAAGGCAATCGAGCATCGGCTTGATGCCGAACAGGCCATCGTAGACGTTTCGCAGCGCGGTCGATACGGAGCCAGTGAGAAACGGATCGCCGCCGCGTCCTTCCAGACCCGGTGCCGTCCTCCAGTGGTTCACCATCGCATACGGAGCGGTCTTTGCCCGCCCAAGGGGATGTCGGCGCTGGTCGTAGGGAAGCATATATCGCAGGACCTCGATCAGCAAATCACCCCTATGCGCGCAGGCAGCGGCCCTGCCCAGGAATCCGTGACAGCCATGGTTGTATGGCGTGCCGTTCTCGCCGAGGCCGGGCAGCAGGTCACCCTGACCGATCCGACCCAGTTTGCTGATTGGTGGGTCTCCGATTGGCGGGTGGAAAAGCGGCCAGCCGTCCTGCTGCTTGAGCGAGGCCAGCAAATCGAGTACCTTTTCGGCAGCGTCGCCTTTGAGCACTCCACTTATGATGCCCCAGGCGTTGACGGGCACGCTGATGCGCCTCCTGCCGTCAGGATCATTGGGCGAAAAGACCCATTCGCCGTCATCCGTGAAAACGCCGTTCAGGTATCCCTCGGAATTGAGCGCGTGAGCCAAAATGCTCGACGAAACCGCGTCTGCGCGGCAAACAAAGCTGTGTGCGCGATCCGAATGCCCTGGGAGTCGATCGAGCAGGTAAGCCGCCTGCCTGAGGGCATGCACCAACTGACAGGAGACCATTACCGATTCGCCCCGGCCCTCAAGCCCCGCGCGGTTGATCGAGTCGTTCCAGTCCCCCTCTCTGATAAGGCAGAGGCCGTGTTCGCCCAGGTTCGAGTCGGATAGATAGTAATCGATCAGCCGCAGCGCGTGGTCGAGAATGCTCTCCTGGCAGTCCGAATCCAGGTAGGGCACCGCCTGTTTCAGGATGTCAAAGTCCTTTGTCCACCGCAGATAGTCAAAGAGGAGTTCCCAGATCCAGACCCCACCGTCAACATAGCTGCGAAGATCATGTTGACCGTGTCTGCCCCAAATCGAGTACTGCCGCGGAAACCAGCCGTCAGAACGCTGGACGGAGAATAGCTCGATGACGCGTTCTCGGGCCGAGGCCGGGTCGAGCGGGATCAGACCGGTGGTATCCTGTGCCGAGTCGCGCGAGCCGCGCATGCCGGTCGGCCACCCGCGGTCGAGAATATGGGCCCAATGGAGCTGCATCGGAAGCCACTCGTTTACGTAGCGAGAGAAAGCCGCGTCGGGGGTCGAGATTCTCCTCTTGCCTATCAGGCCCCGCAGACGGTCAGCATAATCCTGCTTCGAGGGGCGGCAGGTACCGGGATCAAGATAACGGAGGCACCGGGCTATCTCCTCCAGGGTCGGTCTTGTGCCGGGTTTCCCGGTCTGCGTCGAACCAAGAACCAGGGTGAAGTCAAATGACCGGCCGGGTTCGAGCGAGACCCTCTTGCGCAGTGCGATGATCCCCTGAACGCCCTGGCACGAGTTGGCGGGCGTGCGCTCGCCGTATCTGAACAACTCGCCGCCGGGGATTGTCAGAACGCCCTGGGGATTCTCGAACGTGCCGCTGCCGATGAACAGCCCGGAGTCTACCTCCGCCGCGTCCGGACAGTCGATAGAAAAGAGAGCGAACGCGTAGCGGCGTTCCTCGACCAACCCGGCGGGACTTCGCAGTTCCAGGTCGAAAAGGGGACATATCTCGTTAGAGTAGCTCACGCTCTGGTACAGCGCGGGCACGTCCCAGGGGGCAAGGGACGCTGAGGCCATGTGCGGTCTGATGGCCGGCACAAGATTCATCTCGCAACGGCGTGTGCCTGCATTCGTCACCCGGCAGTTCATCACTACGACCGGCTCATCCGGTGGCAGAAAGAGCTCCGTCTCGCACACGACGGACCCGTGCCTTAACCGATAAACAGCGCCGCCCGAAGCGTAATCGCAGCAGAACTCATCGGGCTCGCGTGCGTCACCTTGAACGCAGCCAGCGGTTTCAGCGGGAGATTCTCCGGCGCGCTGCGAATGACCGCGGCCAATCGTCGGCCCCCAGAAATTGGTGAATGCCTCAGCCTCACCGGTCTTGATCCAGACGAGAATCGACGGATGCTTCTGAAAACGCTCGCGTCGCAAAAGCACCGTCCCGCAAGGCGGATCGAGCTGCACATAGTCTATGCCGCGCTGGTCCACCCTCAGCAGGATTTTCCTTGTGACGTAGATGTAGCTCCACGCCTCCTCAAGGTGATATCGATTCACCCTGAAGCCGCATTCGGACTCGGTGAACGCCCCGAACCCACCTAGGTCGATGTCCGTCAGTTCCACAACCTTGGAGTTATGCGCGAGCGGCGTGCTTACCTGCGCGGAGAGCAGAAACCGGGCACCGTCCCGCTTGCGAAGGTGAGCGTACAACCGCTTCCACTTCGACAGACGCTACGACAGCCCGACTTGGTCGAGTGGCGGTGGCGGCTGGGGTTGCAGGGCGGACTTGACGGATTCGGCCCAAGGCAGGAGGGAGTCCATGACTTCGGAGCTTTCCCTCAGATCGGTTGCAGAGTCGATGAACCCGAGCCGCTCCAGCGCGAACCGGAGGTAGTCAAGGGGGTTCAGGCCGTTCTCACTTGCCGTCTCGACCAGGCTGTGGACAACGGCGCTTGTCCTCGCCCCGCGCGGGG
>JBMFPI010000204.1:0-6540 GCA_049969195.1 Armatimonadota bacterium | reverse complement strand
CGATAGGAATAATTGCCTTCCACGGCTTCCCGGCTCCACCTGAACTTCATAACGCGCGCCATGGAAGCCATCAGTTCCCGAAGCGGCACATCCTTGACGAATATGTTCATCTTGGTGTCCTGCGATTCCCAGTCCTTGCTGTTCTGGCCTGCCTTGAGGGTTACCCCGGTTTTCTCTGACAACTCTGCAAGGATGGTGAGGACACTTTTCTGTTTTGCTTCGAGGGTCACTTTCTGGTCGAGGCGGGGATCAGTGTCGGTGGCAGTTTCTTCAGCCTCCCTGGCGCCGGGAACGTTGGGGTCGATAGTGATCTTGCCCTCTGCGAGCAGTCCGGTGGGCCAGATCAAGATTGCGAGCAAGCAAGAAATGAGTATGCGCATAGTTGGCAGCCCTTCACCTTGTGCTACAATGAGTATTCGGCGAGACCTTGACTTTTCCTATTATCGGACGTACTGACCAAGATGACCTTCAGAGAGCGAACAATAGCAATCTTGGCGCACCAGCCGGTGGACAACATCGTCTACCAGCCGCGCATCGAGCACTGGTACAGAGTGAACAAACGTGCCGGCACCCTGCCGGAGCGTTATAGAGATATGTCGTTGTTGGACGTATACGACGACCTGGGTTGTTCCATCCGGACTTACTCCTGGTTCAACTGCTGTCTCAAGGCTCAGGAGGGCTCGAAGGTCAAGGTGGAGTCCTTCGAAAAAGACAGGGTGCGCGTGACGCGATGGGAGACCCCGGTGGGTTCGATCGAATCGCACTCGGAATCTACTGATCTCGCGGCAAGCACGAAGAAGTTTCCGGTGCGAAACCGCGGGGACGCCGATGTAATGGAATACATCCTGCGCGCCCGCACGTGGTCGTTCGACACGGAGCTTTTCGAGGCCAACGACAAGCTCATCGGCGACCGCGCGGCCCCGATGATCTACATCCCTCGTGTGAACCTCCAGAGGCTTTTCATCGAGATTATGGGCTTTGAGGAAACCCTCTACGCCATGCACGACGACCCGGCCCTCGTTGACCGGCTGGTCAGGGTGATTGACGAGACCGATCAGCAGATGATTGACGTCGTGTGTAAGTCGCCGGTGCCGATCATCAACTACGGCGACAACCTGGACCACCATTTCGTGAAGCCCGAAGTCTACGAGCGTTATATTCAGCCTGCGTATCTGGCAAGGTCGGAAAAACTCCACGCCGCCGGCAAATATGTGCACGCGCATTGGGACGGGTATATCAAGAACCTGCTTCCGTATGCCCGGTATTCCGGGCTCGACGGCGTCGAGGCGCTCACGCCCGTTCCGCAGGGCGATGTCACGATCCAAGAGATCAAGGAAGCCCTCGGCGACCTAGTTCTGCTCGACGGCATCCCGATGACTTGCTTCCTACCGCACGAGCCCCTGGAGGACCTTATAGCGCAGACGAAGAATATAATCGAGCTTTTCTCGCCGAACCTGATACTGGGGGTATCGGACGAGCCGTCGCCGGTGTGCGACATAGAGCGTGTGCGGTTGGTAGCGGAGATAGTCGGCCGGTAAATGCAGCCTGCTGCGATAGACAGGTTTTCGGCGATTCTCCGCATCGGTTCAGTCTGGCATGCGCAAACGCCTAGGGCCTCGTCATCCTGAACTCGATTGAGGATCCATACCTTCGGCACCCGGACGCTGAAACAAGTTCAGCGTAGCGTGATTCCCGCGAAACTGGACTCTCCCGATTCTCCCGCCCGATTGAGGGGCGACCGGTCGCCGAAAACGGCGGGCTCGCGTTCTATCCGCAACAGCTATCGGTAGTGGCCGGTTCTTGAACAAACCCGTTTCGAGGCCGGGCGAAACGCCTCCACTATTGTGCCGCTGCCCTTACCTGCGATTCCCAATCGGCCGGCAGGTCCGCGACGTACGTTTCCAGGATGCGGGCGCCCGAGCCGGTTGCGTTCCAGTTCGATCCCCACCAGATTCGCGTGCCGCTGCGGTTGATGGCGGCGAATGCTTCCCCGAAATAGTCGTCGTCCGCGGCGCGCAACTGTTGGGTCTGCGCAACTCGCCAGACGATCGGCTGGGCCTTCAACTCGACCATGAAAAGCGATCGGTCCATCCACGAAAGAGCGCTCGCGTTTCGGCCGTAGGTAGATACCAAAACCCAGCCGGGCTTATCGGCAGCGCACGAAAAATGGAGGCCTATGTCGGGATTAGCATCGAATGGGATGGCCAGCAAGTTGGTTTCGGCGCCTGTTGTCAGATCGGCCATTGCGATGTGATCGGTCGAAGCGTTCTGGTACACGATCACATCTCGGCCGGCCGAGTCAACACCGAAGTCCGCATGTCCTATACCGACCGGCAGGCTTACCGATTGCTTCAGGCTCCGGTCAAACGCGACCGCCTTTGTCGGGTAGTCGTAGGCGATCACGCAGTGTGTTCCGCTAGCGTCCATTCCTACCCAGTCAAAGTCGCCGGCAAACGTGCTCAGACGCCCCAGAACTTTGTCGGCCTGCTTGTCGTAGGTAACGACCGAGAGCACGTTGTAGTCAGCGTCTTCCAGCCTGAACGCCCAGTAGCGGCAGTCTTTCGAAGGCTCACCCTCGTAGCGGCTTCTCACGATTTCGCAGCGAGGCTCTTCGGCAGTGAAGTTGTGCAGGGCGGTGTTGGTCTGAGTTGCCACATTGCGCTTCCAGAGGGTAGGGCCTTCGACAAAGTAGACTATGTCGGGATCTGTCGGATCCCAGCGCGGCTCAGGGTCCGGATTGCCGCGGAAGTCCTCTTTTCGTATAAGCCGATACCCTGGCACTGAATACAGATACCAGTTGCCGCTCGTATCGCGAAGGAGAGCACGCGTGCCGGTGCAGTTTGCCGGGTCAATGCGAGCATATTCGTTGAGGATCCCTGGGTCCTTGATGCCGTCCGCCGCACGGTCTGTGACGCGGGTGATCAGCGTGTCGTAGACGGGATCGGTAACGCTCGACCCCCTTGCCGGCTTCGCGGGAGCACTGAATGCCAGCACCGGTGGAGACGCGCCACTGCCCGTGTCGCGCCAGACTACGTACTTCCTGGGGGCAGCATCGTTCTGCGGCGTAGGCGTGCCGGTTTTTCCTCCGCACCCGGAGACCGGCAGGCACGCGGCCCATGCCATAAGGGCAATTGCGTACAGGCGGATATGACGTTTCACAAGGCCGTCCATTCTTTCTGGCATCGCCGGGCTGCCTCCACCCATTATACCACACGTTTCGGTTGTCGCCTGGGACAGGCCGTTGTAAGGGCGTGGTTCTCCCCTTGGGACAGTTCAGTTCCGCGGAAATCGCACTATGCTGAACTTGTTTCAGCATCCAGGTTCCGAAGGCACGGGTCCTGAATCGAGTCCAGGATGACGGGACGGGCCCTGGGACGTTTGCGTACGCAAGACTAGACTGATGCCCTTCGCCTATGGCGGTTGACACGGCGTCTGTCTGGGCTTATCCTTGAACCAGCTTGACCGGAGGACGACTGATCCTGTGAGCGCGGTTCTGCTTCTCGCGGCGCTGGTTCTCGCGCCGGTGATCGGCGGCGGGTTCGGAGAGCGTGCGTGCGCGGTTCTTGAGACGCTGGTGTTTGCTGCGATCATCGCCCGCCTCGCGAGAAACCGGCCGGGCGGGTGGTCGCGCGTGCCGGGGTTCGAGGCGCTTGTTGTCTTTTGCGGACTGGTGTGTCTGTGTGCCTTTTTCACCGAATCGATTTACGCGACGGTCCGCAGCGTCATTTACGCAACCGCCTGCACCGGGGCTTATCTGCTTGCGGGATCGGTCTGTCGGGATCGGCGTGTCGCAGCGGTGGCGGCCTGGGTTATCACGCTTGCGGCACTAGGCATCTCGATGGTCGGGATCAGGGACTACGCCACCAGCGCGGGCGGCGGTATCAGGTTCTGGAGGTCCCTCTTTTCGGCGGGCGATCATTGGAGGCTATTCGGGACCTTCGTGAACCCCGGCTTTTTCTCGGGCTTTCTGGTCGTCGTGATCCCGGTCGCGCTCGGGCTTTACCTGGTGACCAGGCGGGCCGTCCTGGCTTTCGTTGCGGGGATGGCAGTTGCGCTGGATACGGCGGCGCTGATGCTCACCGGAACCAAGTTCGGAGTCATATCCACCGGCGCAGCGGTCGTGATCCTGGTCGGGCTCGCGATTGCCTGCGGGTTGCTCGGACGTTTACAGATCAGGCGATTGATTGTGATCGCGGCCGTGTTGGTGCCGGTTGTGTTGGTGTTATCGGGGCCGGTAACACAGCGGCTCAGAGCGGCGGAGGCCGGAGGCACTCAGGTCCACTCGACCCGGTTCCGCATTTATGTTTGGCGGTCGACAGTCGATATGATGCGCGATAGCCCGCTCGTCGGCCTTGGGCCGGGGACGTTCGAAGTCGCCTACCCAAGATACGCGATCGCTGGTCCAACAAAGTACGCGCACCAGTCATACCTGCAGATAGGCGCCGAGGCCGGGATTCCGGCACTTGCCGCCTTGCTGACCGGGTTACTCGTGCTGGTAGGTAGATCACTGATCGCGATAAAAGCAGGCACTGCTTCTGCAGGGCCGGCTCAGCGGGAGCCTGGCTCCGTAGGGGAGGCGGTCACGTGGGATGACCTGGTTCCGTCCGACGGATGGCGGCTCTTGAGCTGTGGGCTGTTGGCGGCGTTGGTTGGCTCGTGCATGCGCAACCTGGTCGACTCGGATTGGTTCGTGATCGGGATAGCGCTTCCGTTCGCAACGCTGTCAGGCGTGCTGGCGGCGCAGTCGGGTGCGACGGACGCTTCGATGTCGCCGGGCAAAGGCTTGCGGATCGCACTGATCACAATGTGCGCGGCGATGATTGTGCTCACAGGGTCATTCGGCGTCGGAGACTACCTGGCGCCGGAGCAGCTTGGATCGCCGCACGACCAGGGGGATTCCATCGCGAGATACGCGAGGTGTTCGCTGGCAGTGAAACTCTCGCCGCTCAACCCCGGGTTGCGCAGGGAGTACGCGAAGTTGCTGCTAACCGTGGACAGCGAACCTGAGCTCGCCACGGATCAGATCCGCGACGCGATTCGGCTTGCGCCGACCGACTGGTCAAACTACTACCTGGGCGGTGCGATCTCGATGCGCCTGGGTGATCCATCGGCCGCTGTCGAATGGTTCAAAAAGGCGCTTCGGTACAACCCGAATTCCACTCGGACGATCTACGAGATGGCGCTGGCGTATGAGGCTATCGGCGACACGCGCGGGCGCGAACGGGCGATGAAGCGGCTGCTTCGGATCGAGCAAAGCCCGTACGAGCAGGTGCGCGGCGTGCCGGAGCTGGTTGATCTGACCTATGTTTATGCCCACCTCTACTTCGCCGAAAAGTATGCGAGACAGCACAGGTTTGACCGGGCAATCGCTGAGTACAAGGCTGCAATCGACAGGATAGAGCGCTGGCGGTCGAATAAACAGGTTCTGAAAATGCAGCGGGCGACGGGTATGCTGACGCCTCAGGAGGAAAACCGGATCCTGCAGACTCTGCGCGGTACCTACCTCGCCCTGGCGAGATCGTATGAGCTGTCGGGTGACATCGCAAGCGCGCGGCAGGCCCGGCAAAAAGGGACAAGGATCAAGTTTCGGACGCTGTAGCACGGAGCCGGCCGCCGAAAACAAGTGCAGAAGGGATTGTTACCTATGAGGCTGTTCGGGCTGTTGCGATGGGCGCGCTCTCGGCGATTCTCCCGCCTGGTTGAGGAGCGTCGAATTGCGGAAGGCGCCGGGCTTGCGTAATACCGCGACAACCTCGTTGTTACCTATCGGGGGGCATACCGCAGGCGGCCTCGCGGACGGCTACTCGGTGCACGCAAAGGCTCGCAGACGGGTGACGTTTGGTTATGAGTGAACTGGGATTTGGAATAATCGGTGCTGGATCGGTCAGCCCGCTTCACGCGGCGGCAATCGCAAACTGCCCCGGAGCGAGGCTGGTGGCCGTAGCCGACTTGTGCGAGGAACGCGCTCGAGCGCTTGCGCCGGATGCGGCCATATATACCGATTACAGACGATTGCTTGACAGGCCGGATGTGGACGCGGTCTGTCTTTGTGTACCTAGCGGGATGCGATTGCCCATCGCAATCGACGCTGCGCGGGCCGGCAAGCACATACTCGCCGAGAAACCTCTCGAGGTCACCCTCGAAAGGGCCGATGCGATCATCGCGGCCTGCGACCAGGCCGGCGTCAAGCTGGCGGTCATATTCCAGCTTCGGTTTATGCCGGCGGTGCGCGCGTTGCGCAACGCTATCGAAACAGGCGCGCTCGGAAGACTTGTGTTGGGTGACACGTATGTCAAGTGGCACCGGTCACAGGAGTATTACGATTCTTCTGACTGGCGCGGGACGTGGGAGATGGATGGCGGCGGGGCATTGATGAACCAGGCTATCCACCACGTCGATCTGCTGCAATGGATGATGGGGCCGGTCGAGAGCGTGTTCGGCCGGACCGCGACACTCGTGCGCGAACGTATTCAGGTTGAGGACACGGCCGCTGCGTGCCTGCGGTTTGCAAACGGCGCACTCGGGACCGTTGAGGCGTGC
>JBMFPI010000203.1:0-6558 GCA_049969195.1 Armatimonadota bacterium | reverse complement strand
CCGTTGAGTCCGATCCAAGCAAGCTCACACGCCCATCATCAAACGGCGCTGGGTCGATAGTCGGACGGACTCCTAGCAGCAGGGGCCCAAGTATCAGTTCAGTCTCGCAGGCGCAGATGCCCAGGACCCGGTCGTCCTGAACTCGATTCAGGACCTATCCCCTCGGCGCCAGGACGCCGAAAGGAGCTCGGTATGAGATCATTCTATGCTGCGGGAACGGCGCGGCGCACTCGAGTTCCGGGTATGGGATGACCCGAGTTCCCGCAGCATTGAAAGGAAGCGGGCGTACTGCCCGCACCTTTAGGCGTTGCGGCAGAGGCACCAGAGGCCGCAGAGGGTCCCTCGGCTCGCGATGCCCCCATTCCCCGATAGAACTACCCGCTGCCGCACGGAGGAAGGCGTGCCGCAAGTGTTGAAGTCATTCGCCAACGGCTGCGTCTAAGCTGTGCGGATCGGCTCGAGCGGCGGGCGGGTCCACGGCTTCTGGTCTGTTGGCCGGGGGCAGACGAATGCCCGCCGACCGGCATTGCCGCAATCTCACGCTCGCTGGAAAGGAGTGTTGACAATGAAGCCCTTATCAGTGCTTCCACTTGTCCTGCTGGGCGCATCGTGTGGGGCGCAGATGGTTTCCCCGCCCAAATCTATTCAGCTCACGGTCTACAACCAGGACTTCGCCCTGGTGAAAGACGTGCGGTCGGTGAAGCTGACTAAGGGAATTACATCGATCGAGGTCGAGGACGTCGCGGCAAAGATTGACCCGACCAGCGTCCTGTTCAAATCGATCACCGCGCCGAACTCCGTCGTGATCCTGGAACAGAACTACCAATACGACCTGATCTCGCCGGAGAACATCCTCAACAAGTCGGTTGGTGAGCGGCTGACGTTCACACGGTTCGACGACAAGGGCGCTCCCGTGACTCAAACCGGCATCCTGGTGAATCCGCCCAAGAACGGCGGGACGGTCGTCAAGACAGACGAAGGCAAGCTCGTGCTGAACCCCGAAGGCCAGATATCGCTGGAGAGGATGCCCGACGGCCTCCATCCGAAGCCCACGCTGAACTGGCTCCTCGAGTGCGACCGCGCCGGCGAGCAGCAGGCCGAGATCAGCTACATGACCGACGGCATCGGCTGGAAAGCGGACTACGTCGCCCTGATTAACAAGGACGACTCGGCTCTGGACCTCTCGGGCTGGGTCACCCTTAACAACCAGTCCGGCGCCAGCTATGAGAACGCCAGGCTGACGCTGATGGCTGGCGACGTTCGAAGGGCGCGAGAGGAGTACCCGGCGGACGCTTATGCCGGCCGTCGCCTGCTGATGATGTCGGAAACACGCGGTCGGCCGCAATTCGAAGAAAAGGCTTTCTTTGAATACCATATGTACACGATGGAACGGCCCACAACTATCCGCGACAACGAGACAAAACAGCTCTCGCTACTTAATGCCTCCAACGTGCCCGTCACCAAAGAGATGATCTACGACGGGCGGCAGCAGTGGTGGCGCTCGTGGTGGTATCCGGGGCGCACCGGCGACCCCGGCGGTGGCTATGATACGTCCGACTATCACAAGGTCAACGTAGTCCTTGAGCTGAAAAACTCCAACGAAAACCACATGGGTATGCCGCTGCCGAAGGGTAGAGTCAGGGTCTACAAGCTCGACGACACCGGCAGCCAGCAGTTCGTCGGCGAGGACACTATCGATCACACGGCCAAGGATGAGAAAATCCGCCTCTGGGTAGGCGACGCATTCGATGTAGTCGGCGACTACCGGCGGACCGATTACGAGAAGATATCAGACCGCGTTATTGAGGAATCATTCGAGGTCAAGATCAGAAACCACAAGGATGCGCCGGTCGAGGTCAAGGTGGTCGATCACGTGTGGTCCGATTGGAAAGTAACAAAGTCCAGCCACAAGTTCAGCAAGAAAGATGCGCACACCATCGAGTTCCCCGTCAGCGTTCCGAAGGACGGCGAGGTTGTCGTGACCTACACGATACGCACACAGTGGTAGTGCAAGCGCGCTTCTGTCCGGGCACAGTCGCGGTGTAGCCCGTTTGCGGCAGATTAGCAGGCGCGGTCAAGGTGCCTTGATAATCCGGGGCATTTGTCGCGATGCCCAGATAACATCACACAGGAGGCAAGCTGTTTGAAAAAGATCGGTTTCATCGATTACTACATCGACGAATGGCACGCGAACAACTATCCACAGATGATCAGGGACAGCTCACGCGGTAGCCGGTTCGAGGTAGCTCTGGCCTGGGAGGAGATTCATCCTGAGGGCAAGATGCACATCGACGACTGGTGTCGGCAACACGGCGTCCGGAAAGCCGAATCCATCGAGCAGGTTGTCGAGGAGTGCGACTGCATAGTAGTTCTGTCGCCGGACAATGTCGAGCGCCACGAGGACCTGTCCGCGCTGCCGCTTGCAAGCGGCAAACCGGTTTATATCGACAAGCCCTTCGCACCCTCCGTTCAAGTCGCAAAGCGAATGGTGCGGCGTGCCGCGGAGCACCGCACGCCGATGATGTCCTCTTCGGCGCTGCGATTCGACTCGACCATCGCGAACGCTACCGATCAGATCGGCACACAGCAGGTTCACTTCATGTCGACGTTCGGCCCGGGCACGTGGGAGATCTATGCGATCCACCAGGTAGAGCCGATTGTCGCGATCCTCGGAACCGGCGCGCAGCGAGTGATGCACTGCGGCAGCTCCGACACCAACGTTATGGTTATCGACTACGGCGGCGGCCGCCGCGCCGTGCTGAACCAGAACCCCGCGTTCCCGTTCCGGTTTACTGCCACGTTCGGAGAGAATGGCATCGTGATGGCAGACAGCATGGCGGACTTCTTCCCCCGGTTCATCGAGGCTATGCTTGAGTTCTTCGACACCGGGGTGTCGAAGGTCCCTGTCGAGCAGACCCTGGAAGTCACCGCGATACTGGAGGCCGGAACGGCGGCCTTTGAAAGGTGCGACGAGTGGGTGAATCTGCCGCCCGTGTGATAGAACTTAAACCCGGCGCTTTCCGCAATGCGATGCTCCTGAGCTAAGCGGGAGAATCGTCGAAAACGCGGCTTCTATGCTGCGGGAATGGCCGGGTTGAATCCCTCTTATGCTGTGGGAACTCACCGCGGTGCAAGGTTGCCCGGTTCATGCGGCACAGTCTTTCCCGCAGGATAGAAACCTGCCTGCAAGACTCACGTCCGGGGCAACACCCCCGCACGATCGAGTGAAAGCCCCCTCCTCCTTCGAAAATAGAACCTGTCATGCGGCATGGGCCTCGGACCTCGACTATGAGTCCGAGTGACTCAAGCCGCTTTTTGCATTGACGGACGATATGTTCTTTGTTTAGCTCTTGCTAAGTGGGCTTCAAAAGCACCAGAGGGTAAACGATCTTAGCGACCGTGGGCCTCCAGTATAGCGCATAACCCCCATTTTTCACTCACAGTGGCGGGGCACCGGCCTACGCCTAGATTCCCTTGCAGGCGATTCCTCCGCATAGTCGTACGCTTTGGCAACGGGTAGGGACGGGCCGGTCCACGTAGCAGACGGCTCTGAGTTCCCAAAGCATAGCAAACCCTCACCCCTGCCCTCTCCCCTGGAACGGAGAGGGAGTGTTGCTTCAGGCTCTCGCGATAGGCGCGTTCATGGGGATTCCCCCGCTCAGTTGAGGAGCGTCGAATGGCCGAACGTGCCGGGGTTGCTTTCTGTCGCAACGACCTCGTTCAAAGGGGCGCTGAATCGCCGCAAACCGGGGTGAGAAAAAGCCCCCGGACAAAAGTCCGGGGGCCTGATTACCCGAATCAGATCGGACTAGAAGCTCACGCCGAACTGGACGACACCCTGCGAACCGCGGTAGTCTGCAACCCAAGGTCCGCTGTTGGTGCTGCCGTTGTCGTAGCTGATAAGCTGATAGCCGATCCTTACACCGGCGTTCTGGCTCAGCTGGTGAGCCAGGCCGACGGTGAAGTAGTTCTCGGTAGCCGAGTCGAGGGCCGCCGCATTCGGGTCGAACTTGACCCAGTGGTAGGCCAGGTCAAGTGAGTTGCACCTGGTGAACCCCCACTTAATCGCGGCCTGGGCAACGGTCAGCTTGTCGTCGGGATTAGCTCCCCAGACACCGGCGCCCATATAAGGATTGTCTTTGTCGCCGCCCTTGAGGAACTCGCCGTTGAGCGAGATCTTCAAGTTGTCCGTAACCGGATAGGCGATCTCCGCGTAGGGTCCGCGAACGCCGACAGGGTTGGTCCAGCGGCCGATCTTGTCCCACGCGCCAGCTGCGGCGAAGTTGCGTCCGATGCTCTTGTACCCGGCTGCGATGCTCAGCGAGGCCAGATTGCCGCTGAACTTGGCATCCCAGGCCGTGTTGAGGTAGTCAACGTCGCCGATTCGCCGCGGCGCGGTGTCCGCCTTTATGGTATCCGACCGTGTCCAACTGCCGGTGAACGCCAGCGACTCGACCCACGGAAGCATGACGGTCAAGTCCGCCCCATAGACGCGAGCCTGATCCCACGTGCCCAGATTAGGCGTCACGTTGGAGACCCAGCCGCTGCGGTCCCAGGCCTGGTAGTAGGTGAGCCCAAGGTTGCCCTCCCACGGAATCGCGATATTGGCGCGAAGTCCCGCGGACTGGGTAACTTTTGACAGACCACCCACCGCGTGGCCGGCAACCCCCTGGTGCAGAGACGCTGCCCCGGCGAAGATCGTCGGCTGAGCCGTCAGACCGTTCGCCAGCATAGCGTTCTGGTCGTTCTTCGCGGCAAAGAGCGTAACATCTACGCCGCCGAAGTTCCAAGCGATCTTGGCGCCGTCAACCGGATAGTTCCCATCGTCCGTCTTGACGATGCTGGTGTAGCTGTCCACGTCGATCTTCTTCAGAGTATACGGCGTGAACTGCAGTGGGAACCGGCCGACGGTGAGAGAGCCCTTCCCCATCGTTGCTTCGATGTAGGTATAGTAGGGGAAGAAGCCGTCCGTCGTAGTCGTCGGCAACGGGCCCGGCGCATAGTCGTCAACCGACCCCAGATAGCTCAGGTAGTTGCCGTAGTTGATCTGCGCGGTCGCGCTCACGGTCTGGCTGACACGTCCCGCGATCTTAAGGTCGAAGTCCTTGACGAAGCCGATGTTGCGCATAAAGGCCTCGTTGGGCCTCACGGCGCTCCGCTGGTCAAGGTTGACCACCGGCCCGCCACCAGCAGCGCTCGTCGACGACAGGGCAACCCCGAAGACGTTCGCCTCGCCGGTGATGCGGACTCGCTTCATCTCCGCCTCGATCGCGTCTACTCGGGCACCCAGGGCCGCGACGTCTCTCTTCAAAGCGTCAACGTCAACACCGAGAGCTGCAATCTCGTCGCGGAACTCGTCGACGAGTTTGCGAATCGCCGCGATGTCATCCTTGGTCGCCAGGTTGCCGGGCACAGAAGGCAGCTCGGATTTCTTGGCGTACTCGCCAAGCATCTTCTCGACATCCTCCTTGCCCAGACCGGCTGCGGGCCCGCCAGGCTGGACCTGAGAGTTCACCCAGTCCGCCAATCGGGCGATCGCGGTTGCGAACTCATAACGAGTGATCGTCCGCTTACCCTGGAAAGTCCCGTCCGGGTAACCGATCAGGATACCGTCCTTCTGCAGCTGGTTGATGGCGTCGTACGCCCAGTGGTCCGCCGGGACGTCCGTGAACGCCTGCCCGAATACCGGCGCGGCGATCACTACCAGCAACGCCACCAGGATGTATGCTGTCTGTTTCATTTTTCTGTTCCTCCTTGAAAGAACCGCTTCGGCAGGAGGAATCGTCTCTCGCTAGGAGCGTGCGGCGCCTGCAGTCTCCTTGTTACCTGTCACGCACCACTCAAACCCCGCTTGAGACTATCTCTTCCCGCCTATTGCTATCACCTGCAGCACTCACAGGACATATCGAGGAACGTTTCACCTCCTTTCCGTCCTGCGCTGCAATCGGTGTGACAGCCCATCTGCCACGAGATACTAGCACAGATCAAATTCTGTGTCAACACTAGGCCTTGCGATACGAGCATTTTCGGCGATTGCTCTCACATTGCAGAGCAGCGTCGCATCGCCTAAAACGCTGGGTTTGAGTTCTACCGCAACAACCCCTCGATACTTACTGACGTTCGCCCTTGGCAGCTATTACCCATTGTCCTCACGATATCCCGGATTGAGTCACCTAGTGCCGTATCTGCGCGCAAAGTAACGTGCTCTGAAAGCCATTTCTATATATCCCCTACGCGCGTCAATACCAAACGCCAGTCTGAACATCGGTAACCGTCAAACCAGCGACACCTTGAACAGGCGGTCTCTTGGCTTCATACTGTCCTCATTGCTGAGTGCAAGGAGGACGTGTGATGACGAAGCGAAGCTGCGGAGGCTGTGGCGGGATCGGGTGGCGGACTATTGGGCGAGCGAGTTATCGGTTCGGGAGTGGTGCGCAAGGAACGGGGTCAGCGCGAACGCGCTGCGCTACTGGCTGAAGCGGATTGGTGTTGAGGCCGGGGCTGTGGAGTGGGCTTCGGTGGAGATAGTGGAGGGCCCGGCGTCGATTGAGTCGTCGG
>JBMFPI010000202.1:0-6587 GCA_049969195.1 Armatimonadota bacterium | reverse complement strand
CTCCACGCACTCAGCAATGGAGACAGTATGAACCAGCAGCAAACACCTTGCAAGGTGCGGATGGTTTGACGGTTACGGGGAATCTTCCTACGGCTACCGAGAAGCTAAGAAGTTCATACGTGCCCACAAGGCAATAGTTGAAGACACGCCGCCGTTCTATGAGGACCCCGGGAAGTACTCACGGCATGTGCGATGCGGGTTTGGGCTCTGGGTTGACTACGATTGGCGCGGCCACGGCTGGAGCTATGATGACTTTTCGAAGAACTACTTCTCCCCGGAAGCTTTCAGGGAGGCCTTAGCGCATGCGCTACAGGCAACGGACGAATACGTCTGGGTATATTCGGAGGAGTTGCGCTGGTGGAACCCCCCGAAGGCTCCCGCGGCATACGTTAAGGCCCTTGCCCTGGCCAGGAAAGGCCCCGGGATCCGGTGAGGCACAACCTCACCGCGCCGGGTCCCGGCCGCCCGGCGCCCCAGTCAGGCAGGCGATGAGCGCTTTGGCCAGCACGCGAACGGCAGAAGCTAGGTCAACCTCACGAAGTTTATCTGCAGGTCGCTCACCAGGGTGCGAAGCGCCTTGCGGTCAGCCTCCTCGATGTGCGGGGCGATCTTGTCTACAATGAAAACGATGGTGTCGATAGCGACTTTGGCCTGAACCAGATCCTTCTCCGGTTCCTTCTGACCCGGCGCCAGCCGTATACCCATTCGCGACCACGCCTGTTCCGCGAGCATGGCCACCGTTATGCGCAGTAGATCGTAAACTCTCGGCAGGGGCATTTCGGCCTCCGATGCCTGCCTCTCGGCGGACTCTGCCGCAGACGGCTCGGACTGTGCCGAGGTCTGCTGGTCGCCGGCCTTCTCAGCGGGTTCGGCGGTGGCTCCCTGAGATTCGGAGCGCGGATCGCTCGCCACACCCGACTCTTCCTGCTCTGCGGTTTCCCTCAGTGTTCCGTCCGGGTTCACCCGGCGTTTGTCCTTAACTTCGTAGGTCTTCTCCTCTTCGTTCCTATCTGCCAAGACGATCACCTCCG
Organism: Armatimonadota bacterium; assembly: GCA_049969195.1. Lineage (GTDB taxonomy): Bacteria > Armatimonadota > UBA5829 > UBA5829 > UBA5829 > CALJES01. The sequence continues at coordinate 5,556 of JBMFPI010000202.1, read as the reverse complement.
GGGCGGCTGTTCAGGCCGCCGCTGCGTTGAGCCGCTGACCCGACGGCACGATTTCTGCCCGCACATCCGGGCAGCCGCAAGCCCGGCTATGGCTGCGCCTGCCGCGTCGCAGCTCCAATCGGAAAAGGCACACTCTCTGCCCGGGACAAACCACTGGTGGCACTCATCGAACGTAGCGTACCCGATTGAGACCAGAATGGCGACGGCGGCCCTGTTCCATCCGAACCACCGACCCCCTCCGAGTGCCCGCCAGGCTAGGACCGCCATAAGCGCGTAAGCGAGCGTATGCTGCAGTTTGTCGTCCCAAATCAACCACCCCAGCCCGGGAGTTGGCGGCCTTGAGGGCAGGGCCGAAACCCGGAATATCACGGCCATCCACGCGACAACCGGCCCCCAGTGCCACACGTGGCTGATCAGCCGAGCCCTTCCCGGGCAATTATTGCGAGCAGCGCCTAATGAGTTCTTCTCGTGCGAAGCCGAAGGCGAAGCGTATTCCTCAACGAGACCGGTATGATCATTTCTAGCCGGTCGGCCGTGTCCGTCGGAGCCTCCGGCACTCAACGTTCACCCCCGGCCTCGCGCACCATCGCCAGGAACTCGTCCTCCGAGACCACCTTCACACCTAGGGAGAGCGCCTTCTCTAGCTTGGACCCGGCCTTCTCTCCGGCCACGACCAGATCGGTGTTCTTAGAGACTGACGACGACGGCTTCCCCCCAAGGCTGTATACGATTGCCTCAGCTTGCTCGCGAGTCATGCTCGACAGCCCGCCGGTGAACACCACGGTCTTCCCTGCGAAAGCCTCCGACTCTTTGCGGCCCTCGACTTTTGGGTCGATTCCGGCCGCCTTCAGCTTCCGCAGGACCTCCGCCGTCTCGTCCTGCCGGAAGAACGTCGCGATGCTCTTTGCCACCACAGGCCCGACATCGGGCACCCGGGCGAGTTCTTCTTCGCTGGCGTTTCTGAGCCGCTCGAGACTGCCGAAGTGGTCCGCAAGCACCGCCGCCGTGCGCTCCCCGACGTGCCTGATCCCGAGTGCATAAATCACTCGCGCGAGCGATGCCGACTTACTGCGTTCGATAGCCTCGATCACGTTCCGGGCGGACTTTTCGCCCATCCTCTCCAACGGGATCAACTGCTCTACCGTCAGTGAGTAAAGGTCGGCAGGGTCACGAACCAATCCTTTCTCTACAAGCTGATCGACCAGCGCCGGACCGACGTGCTCTATGTCCATCGCCGTGCGCGACGTGAAATGAATGATGTGCTCCCTGATCTGGGCAGGGCAGGCGATGCCCATACACCTGGCGACCGCCTCGCCCTCGGCACGTACCACGTCGGCGCCGCACACCGGGCATTTGGAGGGCATCACGAACTCGCGTTCCTCGCCCGTGCGTTTCTCCTTGACGACCTCGACGATCTCAGGGATCACCTCGCCGGCACGCTGGACCACCACGGTATCCCCTATGCGAACGTCCTTACGTCGAATCTCGTCCTCGTTGTGTAGGGTCGCGCGCGAGACAGTCACACCGCCGACCTCGACGGGTTCCAGATCGGCGACCGGGGTCAGTGCTCCCGTGCGACCGACCTGCACGCGGATGTTCTTCACGCGTGTGGTAACCTGATGCGCGGGATACTTGTAGGCCACTGCCCAGCGGGGGCTCCTGGCCACTGATCCCAGGCTGTTCTGCAGAGCGATGGAGTTGACCTTCACGACTACCCCGTCGATGTCGTATGGTAGGTTCTCCTTGGCGGTCTCCCACTCGCGTATATACCCGGCGGCCTCGTCCACGTTCGCACAGACTCTGACGTTGGGGTTAACCTTGAAACCCCAATCCCCCAGCGCGCAGAGTATCTCGTATTGCGTCTCGAACTCGACGCCTTCGCACGCGCCGATGCCGTAGCAGAACATGGTCAGGTTGCGTTTGGCGGTGATTCGCGAATCGAGCTGCCGGACGGAGCCGGCGGCGGCATTGCGCGGGTTGGCAAAGGTCGGCTCGCCTGATATCTCGCGTTCCTCGTTGATGCGCCGAAACTCGTCGTGAAACAAAATAACCTCACCGCGGACTTCCACCATGCGCGGAATGGGCTTGACGTCGGGCGAGTCACGTCGTGCGTGGTGCAGGTTCAGTGGAATGGTCTTGATGGTGCGCAGGTTCTCGGTCACGTTCTCGCCGCGGTAGCCGTCGCCGCGTGTCGCGCCGGCCGTAAGGATTCCGTCAACGTAGGTAAGTGATACGGCGAGCCCGTCGAACTTAAGCTCGCAGCAGTACTCGATGTCCGAATCAGGGGGCATTCCCAGGAAGCGCTTGCACCTTTCGTCGAACGCGCGCAGCTCTCCCTCCCCGAACGCGTTCTGGAGCGAGAGCATCGGCACTACGTGCTCGAATACGGCAAACTCGTCCAGCGGCGCGGCCCCGACCCGCTGAGTGGGCGAGTCCGGCGATACGAGGCTGGGGTACTTAGCCTCAAGCTCGACCAACCGCCGCATCAGCCGGTCGTACTCGGCGTCCGAGATCTCGGGCTGGTCCTTGACGTAGTACAGGTAATTGGCGCGATTGATCCGACGCCTGAGGTCCTCGACCTCCGCGCGTACTTCCTGAGGTATGGTCTGGTCGAACAGGTTCACCTCGTTCACGCCTTACATGTTAGCCTGCCGCAGTGGTCAAGTCAACGCGAGTTCGCTTCGGGTAGCAGCTCAGTCTCGCGGGGCGGACCTCCGGGAGCCTTTATCCTGAACTCGGTTCAGGAACATTCCCTTCGGCGCTTAGATGCTGAAACAAGTTCAGCATGACGTGATTCCCGCGGGACTGAACCGTCTCAGGCTCCCTCTCCCTCGACGGGAGGGCGTCCGGGTGAGGGTGAGGCGCGTCCCCGCCCGGCTTGTTTTCTATGCTGGGGGAACGAGTGCGTGAAAGCTTGTTGTGTTCGTCGGCAGAAGCGTTCCCGCAGCATACGAATCGGCGACGAACGCACCCTACGCCCAGCCGTTCGCTAAGCACAGAAGCGGGAGAATCGCGCCTATCGCGACAACCTCGGCATCCGCCCCGCGTTTGACACACGCACTGTCTTGTGGGACAATGGGGTGTAGCCGCTCGTCCGGTGCACGTATTTCGCAACGCTGATGCCCCTGACGGCCCGGCTGCGTTCGGACCAAAATAAGATGGGAACATCAACGCAGTTCCCGGAACAAGGAGAATCCAGGAAATGACAAGAGCAACCCTATTGGTCGTGATTGCTGCGGCATTGGCGCTTGCGGGATGCGGCGGAGGCGGTGGCGACGGAGGCGCGCCGCAAACCGGCGGCGGAACTACGACAAAGCTGATCACTGCGGCGGCCGGCGGCGTGGTTAACGCCCCGAACCCCGGCGGCGGGGAGATCAGCCTGAACATTCCCCCGGGCGCGCTGGCCGCGGATACCACAATCCAGCTCACTCCACTGACGCTCGGAACTCTGCCCGCCGCCCTGAGTTCGGGTTACGTGCTGTTTGCGGCGGCGACGTTCGGACCGGCCGGAACCAACTTCTCCTCGCCGGTGACCATCACGTTCCCACTGCCCAGCGCCAAGCCGGTTGGGGCACAGCTTGTGGTGCTCACGCTTAACCCGTCCGGGACCGGCTGGAGCAATTTCGGCCTGGCAACGGTGCAGGCAGGCGGTCTGACGGCATCCGTTACCGTCAACCACTTCAGCACTTACGCGCTCGTCGGCAGTTATCAGGTGTCCGGCACGGCCACAAACGGGCCCGGGATGGGCTTTATCTTCTCTGCCGGCACGATGTTCGACGGTGCGCCTGTCGATTTCTACTTTGTCAGCTCCGGGCCCTCCATCCAGCCAAACCACTCGCCGGCCAAGACGACTACTGCCGACTACGCCTCGATAACCCGGGCCACCGCTGGCGGATACGACCTGCAGAACGCCATCCCGATACAGGCAGGCACCGTGCTCCTATTCAAGGGACAAATGCCCGGTGACAGCCACTACTACAAGATGAAAGTGCTCAACATACAGGGAGACGTTCTGACCTTCGTGTACGAGCCCATTTCAGCGCCGCTTACCATAGCCGGCGAATGGAGCCTCGGCTCAGCCGGGACAATGTCGATTATGGATTCGGTCGCGGGCACGGGCTATATCATCGACATTCACGACGCCCAGGGTAACCTGACAATGACCGCTGACGGCCAGCTCACCGGAAACACGCTCGCCGGCAACTGGCAGTATGCCGACACGCGGCCGGGCGGCGCGTTCAGCCTTACGTTCAACGCCAACTTCGATCAGTTCACCGGCACCTACTCGGGAGCTGAATCGGGAACCTGGAACGGCACGAAGGTGCCGTGAGCAAGCTCTGACCGTCCGGGGCACGCTGCCCCGGACGGGAGTCTTGCGCACGTGTTGCCCTCACCCCTGCCGTCTCCCGTCGAGGGAGAGGGGTCTCACGCAGCCTCGCCCCGGCCCTCTCCGGTCGAGGGAGATGGGGTTCTATGCTGCGGCAACTCTTGGCTCTTCGCTATGGTGGAAGCCCGTCCCATCCGTTGCCGGAGCATAGAAATGGTTCTGATGTTTTCGGCAACCTCCTCACTACCATAGCCATCGCCTCACGCAGCGCCTGCGACTAATACTCCGTCGACATACGTCAGGGAGACTGCCAAGCCGTCCATTTTGAGCTCGCAGCAGTATTCGATGTCTGAATCAATGGGCATATCGGGAAAGCGTTTACAGCGTTAGTCGAAGGCGCGGAGTTTTTCTTCGCTGAATGCGTTCTGAAGGGAAGGCATAGGGACTATATAGTCGTGCGCGGGACATTCTTCCAGCGTTGGGCTCCGACACGGTGGGTAGGTGAATTAGGGGTTACAAGGCTTGGACGTTTCTCTTCCGGTTCCTGCACGCGACGCATGAGCCGGTCGTATTCAGCATCTGATATTGCCGGCCGGTCCTTGACGCAGTAAAGGTAGTCAGCGCGATTAATGGGCCGGCGCAGGTCTTCGCCTTCCGCAATTACCTCTGCTGGTATGTTTTCACAAGGCACGTTCTGAGTGCCGATTCCGTCCCCTGGTATGTTTTGTCCGGTGAGTATTACCCCTGTTTGAATCCTCCTCGGTCACAGAGGATCGGTGCAGCGCAGGTGGTCGAGGAGGTAAGAGGCCTGAGAGACAGTCGCTTGGACGCTCGCCGGTCCCGGAAAGACTGGCGCAACGATCCGGTCTTAATTCCCTTCCGGGAATTGGGGGTTTTCGGACAGGTCCCCTTGCGCAAGCGTGAAACGCACGCTCCGAAAAGCGATTTTCCGAGCAACTCAGCGCCTGACACCACATGCTTAACCAAGAACGCCCAAAACTCCTTCCTTCACGCTCAAAAAACTTCCGAGCAACTCGGCCATTTCGAGCCATTTTGACCTGCTCGGAATCCTGATGTGTCGCCCCTCAATCCTCACCGGTCACAAAGGACCGCTGCAACATCTATTATATTCCTGTGTCACGAGATCCTCGCACGGTAACCGTCAAACCATCCGCACCTTGCGAGGTGTTTGCTGCTGGTTCATACTGTCTCCATTGCTGAGTGCGTGG
>JBMFPI010000201.1:0-6637 GCA_049969195.1 Armatimonadota bacterium | reverse complement strand
GCAGGAGTTTGTGGAAGCGCTATTCGGACGTCTGATCCCGGATACGGCCGCACACTTTGCTTCGATGTCACAGGACTTGCAGGCGGGCCGCAGAACGGAGATCGACGCGCTGAACGGAGCAATCGTCGAGCTGGGTAAGGAGGCCGGCATTGATTGTCCGGTGAACGCCGTCCTTACTGAGCTGGTCCGGGCGGCGGAAGGGCTGGGTGGTGCTCCAAGGGACACAGACTCCTGATCCGCATTCGTTGTAACTGCCTCATCAGCGCACGGAACGGGCGGATGCACGTAGGCCGCCGCTTCGCCCCCAGGCTGTTGCGAAGGGCACGTTTCCCGCGACTTCCCGGCTCGGTCAAGGCGAGTCAGAAATCGCCCAAAAGGCCGGGTTTGAATTTACTCGCCGTGACCTCGCTCACTGTTGTCGCAGACTGACAACGCAACGGCGGCGGGGCTTTCAAGGATGGCTGCGCGAAGGAAATGCTGACCGGCCCGTTTAAGCTTTAGCTGCGCTGGAGCCTGGAGCGAAAGGTGGGAATGCAGCTTGGGAAAAATCCCGGGTCAGGGACGGGTCATCGACGGGCACGTGCACATCTGCGACGGGCCGGTTGACCAGGGCTGCCTTCTGGAGCGTATGGGAGCAGCCGGTGTGGACGGTGCGGTGCTCATTTCGTACGCGCCGGCGGCTTTCGGCTGGGAAGCTCGCATGGCGGCCGAGCGGCTCGACAACTTGCTTGCCTGGGTTGATGGTTGCGACGTGCTCTATCCGGTCTTCTGGATTGACCCGCTCGAACCGGACGCGCTCGATCAGGTAGCGCTGGCGAACCGGGTGGGTGTGCGCGGTTTTAAGGTGATATGTACGCACTTCTACCCGGGCGACCCTCGTGCGCTGGACGTGTTCCGGGCTATTGCAGAGAGCGGCAAGCCTATCATGTTCCACTCGGGCATTCTCTGGGATGGACACGATTCATCTCGCTACAATCGGCCCGTTGAGTTCGAATCACTTTTGGCGGTGCCCGGGTTGAGGTTTTCGCTGGCCCACGTCTCGTGGCCCTGGTGCGACGAGTGCATTGCCGTTTTCGGGAAGCTGCGTCTTTCCGATCTCGCGGGGAAGATGTATATTGACCTCACACCGGGAACACCTCCAATCTACCGACAAGAGGTGTTGACCCGGCTGTTTACGGTCGGCTACGACGTCGAGGACAACGTGTTTTTCGGAACTGACGGCATCGCAGGGGATTACAACGTCGAGAACACGCGCCGGTGGCTGCAGCGGGATAACGCCGTCTACGACACGCTCGGTCTCAGCGCAGATCAGAGGGCCGGGATTTATGCGCACAACGTCAGGCGGTTCCTGGGGCTGTGACCGGACCCGGGCGGCTTCGGCAGGCTCGCCCGACACCAGGACGACACCAAGAAGCGCTTATCCCTGGAAGGGATCGCGGCAGGACGCAAACCCCGGGTTTCCGGCGATTCTCTTGCTTGGTTGAGAAGCGTCGAATCGCCGAAAACGCGTTTACCGTAGGAGCCTGGTTCCTTGCGGAAGAACCGTTTCCCAAGTCATTTCGTCGCCCAGATTTACGAGCGATTTCGGCGGATCACAAGGCCGGCAAGCGGCAAACCCCCTGTTATCGCGAGCACGAGGCTGCCGGCCTCGGGCACGTCGCATTGTCCGTAGGTCACGTCATCCATTGTATACCAGCGAGCCTTGCCGAATAAGGCGTTATCAGTGCCGCCGCGACGCTCGACGTAGACCGTGGTTGCACCGGGAAAATTGGCTGCCAGATACTGCGGTGCGGGAGTCAGGTCAAGCCACGGACTGATGTGGCCGAGGTCATCGGTGAAGCGCACTTGAGTCGCACGGGCATCCGGCAAGGCGAACGCTGGGGCAAACCACGCGCCGTTGAAGAACGTCGGGCCGGGGAAAGAAAACCACAACTGGTCGGGCCCGTAGGCATTGTTTACGTAGTTCACGGGCGAAGCCGGGGTCGCATAAGAGCTGTCGTTTCTTACCTGCCAATAGCCTGTGGTGCCGGGAACAGCATCAAGGCTGGAAGTTCCCCACGTCAGGCCTGCATAACCGGCGGGAACGGGCGACTCCGTCGTCAGACCCTCGAACGTAATCACCGCACCAGTCGCTGCTCCGACGGCGAGTCCCGCTATAGCCGCGACCATGCCAAGGCTTATTACCATACTGCGCATTTCGCAAACCTCCCACTGTGTGTAAGTTGATGATTGAAACCTGTAATACACTTCGGAGCGTAACCCCGAATTGCGGCGTTGTCAACCACAGAAGAACCACAGAAGGAGAAAACCAGTAATTCTACTAGGCAGCAGGATGTAACCGGAGGAGTTCCGCGGTCCTCGGGCGAACTCAATGACCAGGCTGGTCCGTATTCTCGCAGGAAGGGGGTAAGCAATCGATGCGTTGGCTGATATGGCTTCTGACGGCGGTGTTGGTGATTGCGGGTTGGTGTGATCTGACGGACCGCTGCGAGGCAAGAAAGGGAGCGGGCAGCAGGAAGATGACCATTACCAGCACGGCGTTCGTCAATGGCGGGATGATCCCGCCGAAATACACAGCGGACGGTGCGAATGTGTCGCCTCCCCTGGCCTTTTCAGGTGTGCCGGCAGGAACCAAGACGCTTGCCCTGATCTGCGACGACCCCGATGCCCCGCATCGAACGTGGGTTCACTGGGTGCTGTTCAACCTGCCGGCCAGGGTCACGCGTTTGCCCGAAAACGTTCCGCCGTTGCCGAAACTGCCCAGCGGTGCGCTGCAGGGCAGAAACGACTTCGGGAAGATCGGCTACGGTGGACCTGCCCCTCCGAGCGGCACGCACCGCTACTTTTTCAAGGTCTATGCAGTCGATACAGTGCTCAGCCTCGAACCAGGGGCGACTAAGGATCGACTCCTCAAGGCGATGGACGGGCATATCCTCGCGCAGGGAGAGCTTGTGGGGAGGTACAGCAGGCGATAGCGGATGCCAGGGTTGGGTCCGCTGAACGTCTCACCGAGCATGCCGCCACGTGCCCACGATCGGCAGCCGAGCTGTTCGCCGCTGCCGGTGCAAGCAGCCGCGTCCGGCCTGTGGCGCACGTCTGCAGCCAATCCCGGTTTCTGGGTCTGTCATCCGAGGTAGCAAACCGGGGCAGCCGGGGTATCTTCCTGAGCAAAGGGTTTGAGGCGTGCAAGTATTCGGCGAGGTCGTGCTCGAAATGACGTCGGTACTCAAGCCTGCTGAGGAAAAGGAGTTCAGTCCACGTATCCAAAAGCATCTTATCGGGAACAGATGGATTCGACACAGGGCGACAAACCTGGCTTGTGGGAGCGAGTCAAGGCTGAGCTGATTTTTCGTCTGTCGTGGCTGATATCAACGGCCCTTGCAGCAAGTGTGCGGTTCACGGTGGAAGGCTGGGATCGTCTGGAAGAGCTGGTCGCCGATGGCAAGGGCGGAATTGTCGTCCTGTGGCACGGGGTTACACTGCTGCCGGTCTACTACTGCCGTAACATGGGTTTCTATTCCATTGTCTCCCTGTCTCGTGACGGTGAGCTGCAGAACCGAATCCTCCGCAGTCGAGGGTTCAGAACCATTCGCGGTTCCAGCACACGGCACGGGATGCGGGCACTGCTGGAGTCGATCAGGCGTCTCAAGAAAGGAGGGATAATGGCCATCACGCCCGACGGCCCCAGAGGCCCGGCTCGAAAGGTCCAACCGGGAACTATTCATCTGGCGCAGCGGTCGGGGAGTCCAGTGCTGCCGGTGGGGGTGGCGTGCCGGCCGTGCAAGAGGCTTTCGTCGTGGGATTCGCATATGATTCCCTGGCCTTTTGCCAGAGCGGTGATCGTGTTCGGCGAGCCGTTTTGTGTGGGTGAGGACGAGGAAGAAAATCGCGCCGCGAGACGGATAGAAGACGCCATCAATGCCGCCGAGCACAGGGCAAACGAAATCCTCAGCGGTGGTCCGGAATAGAGACGGTAAAAAGGACGGGGTCTTGCCAGGGTGTCGCGATAAGAGACTTTTCTGCGATTCTCCTGCTTAGTTGAGGGGTGTCGAACCGCCGAAAACAGCGGGTCTGCGTTCTATCGCAAGAACCTCGTCTTACAACGTGATTTTCACCAGTAGCGCGCTTATTGTCCGTGAAAGGTCCGCCTGGAAAAGTAGAATGGCCTTTGTAGCATACAACCTGATCCTGTTGGCTCTTTCGCCGGCCATTGCCCTTTTCATCCTGTTGCGGATTCTAGTGACGGGCAAGTCGCGGCGGTCTTGGCGCGAGCAGATCGGTTTTGTAAGTGTTGTGCCCGAAATCCTAGACAAACCCCGCCTCTGGATACACGCAGTCTCGGTGGGAGAATCGGTGGCGAGCGCGGGCGTGGTAAGCGAGCTTAAGAAGCTTCTGCCGGGCACGGCGGTAGTAGTATCTACTACAACCCAGACCGGGCAGGAAATGGCGCGCAGGTGTGTAAAAGATGCTGACCAATTCATATACTACCCGTTCGACTTGCTGCCCTGCGTTGAGCTCTCGATTCGGCGCGTGCGACCGGTCGTCTTTGCGAGCACGGACACGGAGATCTGGCCCAATTTCCGCCACGTAGCGAGGAGGCACCGGGTGAGGACCGCGATTATCAACGGCACAGTTTCTGACAAGACCCTGCGCGGTGCGCGTCGGGCCAGTTGGGTCTACCGCTGGACGCTTTCTAACATAGATCTTTTTTGTATGCAGTCACAGGCCGATGCCGACCGGATCGTCGCACTCGGCGCGGATCCGGATCGGGTCGTGGTCACGGGCAACTGTAAGGCTGACGAGGCCGGGACGTGCGCGATAAGCGATGAGGAAAAGCGCGAGCTCCGTAAATCGCTCGGGATACCGAATGGCGCGCCGGTGTTCGTAGCCGGCAGCACAAACCCCGGCGAGGATGCCCCGGTGCTGGAGGCGTTCGTGGCTGCGCGTAAGGCACATCCCGAACTGCGGCTCATCATGGCTCCCAGGCAGATCGAGCGCAGGGATGAGATCGCGGCACTTGTCAAAGATGCCGGGCTGACCTGCGGTTGGAGAAGCGATCCCGACAGTGTGGCGGGCGGCGTGGACGTGGTGGTGCTGGATACTTTCGGCGAGCTTGCGCGGGTCTATGGCATAGCCGACGTGACCTTTGTGGGTGGTAGCCTGATTCCTAAGGGGTGCCACAGCATTCTTCAGCCTATCGCGCACGGCAAGCCGGTTTTCTTTGGGCCTTACACATTCAAAGCGCGCGACCTGGTCGGGCAGGCGAAGGCTGCCGGGGTTGGTTTCGAGGTCAAGGACGGAGGGCATCTTGGCCGCGAATTGATACGGTTCCTCGACGACCCGGCTCTGCGAGACGAAGTGCGCCTCCGCTGCGAGCGGATGATGGCCGCGAATCTTGGTGCTTCAAGGCGGACGGCGGAAGCCCTGGCGGCGCTGTATGCCCGGTGCGAAACCGCGGGCCCCCGAGACGCGTCGAAGCATCCGGCAGAGCGCATGGCCCAGGACAGCGGGTAGGGCGGATCGGGGGTGACTTCGACTTGACCGCGTCAGGTATCGCTGCGCTGATTTTCCTGCTGGGGGCCCTCTCCGGCGGGAGCCCTGAGACAACCGTTATCGCGCTGAGCGGAAAAACGCTTCCAGACAACATGGTTGCGAACGATGTGCGCGTCGAGCCCACATTCCGCGACGGCAGACCCGCGCTGAGCGTGCATTTCAAGATCGCCGAGTGGCCCAATGTGCTCTTCAAGCCGGTGGCCGGGGTGTGGGATTGGACAAAATTCGCCGGGCTAGCGGTATATGTTTTCAATCCGGAAGACGAGCCGGTAGATTTCTGCCTGCGCGTGGATAACGAAGGTGCCGACGGCTGGAACCGATGCAACACCGCACGGGGTACGGCGTGGCCGCGGCGGTGGTCGACGCTCCTGTTGCGCTTTCGGTCGTCGCAGGCCGGGCGCTTCTGGGGAATGAGGGGCATACCCGGTCTTGGCCCGCCGGGTGAGTGCACTCCAATCGATCTTTCCAAGATCACCGCGTTCCAGGTGTTTCTTCCGCGACCGGGAAAAGAACACACGTTGCTGGTTTCAAACATTCGACTTACCGGGGCCAGCCCGGATACGGTTCGGCTGCCGTTTGTGGACAGGTTCGGGCAGTATAAGCACGCTACGTGGCCCGGTAAGCTGCGCAGCGAAAAGGACTTGCAGAGCCGGTGTGTGCGGGAAGAGGCCGAGCTCAGGAATGCCCCGGAGCCGCCGGGGCTTGACCGGTTCGGTGGGTGGGCCGACGGCCCCCAGCTTGAGGCCACGGGATGGTTCCGGACGGAAAAAGTCAACGGCAAATGGTGGCTGGTGGACCCCGACGGTCGTCTTTTTTTCTCGGCGGATGTAGACTGTGTCAATACCTGGGACAGCACTTTTGTCGAGAAGCGGGAGGACTGGTTCGAGTGGCTTCCGGACGAGCGCGGTCCGTTCAAACAGGCGATCGGTTACGCGAGCGGGGTTCATTCAATGGCCGAGCCGATAGGCGGCAAGGGGAGAACGGTCAACTTCTATATAGCGAACCTGATCCGCAAATACGGCACCAACTGGCAGGCCAGGTGGCGAGAGGTCTCATGCGCGCGGCTCAGGTCGTGGGGGTTTAA
>JBMFPI010000200.1:0-6668 GCA_049969195.1 Armatimonadota bacterium | reverse complement strand
AGTGTCATAGGATTGTCGGTTGGGATGCCGTGAGGGATCCGCTTTTGGGTCGGCGAGGATATCGGGGGGCGGGTTGCTTGAGTTCTTAGGGATGGTCGTCGGCACAATACGGAACCTCGGGTGAAGAGGTCGTTGGGAAAGCCGTGTTTTCGGCGGTTCGACACTTCTCAACTAGGGGGAGGAACGCCGGAAGGGGGCTGGCGTTCTATCGGAGAACCCTCCCGAATCTCTCAATTGACAGCCCGGCGGCCGGTCCGGTATCATTACCGACGTGAGGCGGGAGAACTCCCAGAGTCAAACAGGCGGACGCAGAGACCGCGTTGGGGAGGTCCTCCAGGACGTCGGCGATGAAATCGCCGCCGTGGTTTCGCCTCCCGGGGAGTATACCTACCGCGCGTTGGCGAAGTTCTTTGATTTCATCGGCGAAAGCTCGATTTTGCTCGCGAGGACCTGTGGGTTCATCCTCCGCGGACGGATAGATCTGCGGGACACAGTGAACCAGATGGCCTTTATCGGGGTTGCGTCGCTGCCGATCGTGCTGGTCACTGTCGCGTTTTCGGGCGCGGTGCTATCGCTTTATACGTCGCAACTCGGGGTCAGGTGGGGCTTCGGAAGTTACACAGGTGGCGTCATCGGGCTTTCGCTCGCACGGGAGCTCGGCCCGGTGCTCACAGCCGTCGTCGTCACAGCGAGAGCGGGAAGCGCGATCGCAGCCGAGCTCGGGACGATGAAGGTAACTGAGCAGATCGACGCCCTGCGGGCGCTTGCGGTCAGCCCGGTGCAGTATCTGGTTGTGCCAAGGCTGATTGCGGCTATCGTGATGCTGCCTGTCCTGACGCTTTTCTCCGATATCATCGGCGCTGTGGCAGGTTATGCGGTGGCGGTCGTGAGCGGCGTCGCAGGCGGGGGGTACGTGGGCAGTCTGAGGTCGCAGGTCCTGCCCAGTGATGTGGTGCTGGGCCTGATCAAGACGCTCTTCTTCGCCATCGTAATCGTGATCGTGGGCGCTCAGCAGGGGCTTCGGACAACTGGCGGCGCTACCGGGGTGGGCAGATCTACAACCAGCGCGGTTGTCATATCAATTGTTATCATCTATATCCTTAACTTCTTCCTCGCCTACGTGATGTTTGGCGGGAGGACGGCGTTCCTTTGATCAGGGCGGTCCAGCTTGCGTACCGGGTGGGCGGCCGGACGATTCTGAGCCGCGTGGACCTGGAAGTCGAGAAGGGCGAAACCCTTGCCGTGATGGGGATGTCCGGAGCCGGCAAGAGCACGCTCCTGAAGTGTATCGGCGGGCTGATTCGCCCGACCCTGGGCCGGGTAGAGATAGATGGTGTCGATATCACCTGTATGAAGGAGTCGGAGCTGGACGCCGTCCGGATCAAGATAGGCATGGTTTTTCAATATGCCGCCCTGTTCGACTCGCTCAACGTATACGAAAACATTTCTTTCGGCTTGCGCCGTCACACCCGGATGAGCGAGGACGAAATAGCCGAGGTGGTTCGGGCCAGGCTCGCAATCGTGGGGTTGCCGCGAACTGAGAAGCTGATGCCGTCGCAGCTCTCGGGAGGGATGCAGAAACGCGTGGGGCTTGCACGCGCACTCGCGCTCAACCCCCAGATCGTTCTATACGACGAGCCTACCGCCGGGCTTGACCCGATCACGTCGGCCGCAATCGCCGACCTGATCGTAAAAGCCAGGGACGAACTTGGCGTGACCTCATTACTGGTCACCCACGATATTCAGACGATAAAGCGCGTCGCAAACAGGATCGCTATGCTCCACGAGGGAAAGATCGTGGCAATCGGGACGGTCGAGGAAATCGAAAACCACCCGAACCCGGTAGTGACGCAGTTCATAACAGGCAGCAGCGAAGGGCCGATTCGTATCACGGAATGAGAATCCGAAACGAAGCAAAGGTAGGCATAATTGTCTTCGCAGGGATCCTGGCGCTGATAGTCGTCTACTGGTTCCTGGGCGGCCTCGGCCTGCGCGCATCGATGTATCCGCTTTACGCGGTATTCGACAATGTCCAGCGACTGCAGAAGGGTGCCGAGGTTCGAATGTCTGGCGTCGACATCGGCCTCGTGACCCGGACAACGCTGACCAGGCGCGCGAAAGCTCGTGTTGATCTGCTCATTGACGAGTCGGTCCCCATTCCCGATGACTCAGTCGCTCGGGTGACTACGGGCGCGTTCATCGGGGAGTACTACGTCGAGATACGTCCCGGAAGAAGCACAAAGATGCTACACGAGGGGGGACGAATCAAAAGCGAGCGAAGCACGACGCCGGACGAGCTTGTCGAGGGAGCGAGCCGGGTGCTCAAGACGCTCCAGGGGTCGGCTAGGGGGATCAACGCGCTTCTGTCGGAGAAACAACTGCCGAAAGCGATCAAGGACACAGTGGCTTACCTGAACCGGGCGGCGAAATCGGCCGCGGAGCTTTTGTCTACGGCGTCAGCACTGGTCCGCAGAGTGTCTCCGGACGTGGCGGCCGCAATCGCCGGCGCTAAGCAGGCTTCGCGTTCTGCAGCGGCATTCAGCGCGGACCTGGAGCAGACCATGCGAAAAGACGTGAGTCCCCAGGTGAGATCGCTTCTTGCGGGAGCGAATAAGCTGATGCAGGACCTCGACGCGGCGGCTGAGCAAGCGCGGGGTCTTATGGAGGGCTACAAGGGTAGCGGCCCGGCGTTGCACAAAGCACTTGCCGAGGCCCAAAAGACGTTGGAGACCATTAACGCCGCTGCCGTGCAGGCCCGGCAGATGCTTACGAACTTGAACGAGGCCAGTGTTTCCATCAAGGAAATAACTACCGACCAGCAGATCAAGGCCGATCTGAAGAAGGCTATACACAACGTGTCCGAGGCCAGCGGCCAGCTGAAAGAGACTGTCGACACCGTAATGCGAAGACTTGCCCCCAGCCTCGGCCCGAGCGCCGAGGCAAAGGCGCGAGTGCCGGAATATGGACTGACGGTGAACGCCCTGGCAGATACCAGTTTGGGAAAGTCGAGGCTTGACGCTTACTACACCTTCATACAGGGGAGAGATTTTTACCGGGTCGGCGGCTACAATATTGGGGAGAACACCCAGTTGATCGCGCAGGGCGGGTCTACATTCGGTGCAGGTGGAGCGTACAGATACGGCATTTACGCCTCCAGAGTCGGCATCGGATACGATCAGCGTCTGGGGAGCGCCGGTCTGCTGTCTGTTGATCTGTTCAGGCCGAATTATCCGCAGATGGAGCTGAGGGCTACGGCCCGGATAAGCGACAGGCTCGGGTTTTATATAGGGATCAACGACCTCTTGCACACGGAAAACCGGGACCTGCTCACAGGTGTCCAGTATCGTAAGTAACAGGCTGTTGCGATGGGACGGTTCCGATTCCGCGGGAATCACGTCGTGCTGAATCTGTTTCAGGACCCAGGCGCCGGAGGGATGGATCCTGAATCCAGTTCAGGACGACGGGGTCCTGGGCGTTTGGGCCTGCGAGATTCAACCGATAACTTGCGATAGGCGCTTTTTCGGCGATTCTCCCACTTGGTTGAGGAGCTTCGAATCGCCGAAGACGATGGGTTTGAGTTCCGTCGCGATAACCTCAGTAAGGAGAATCTGAATGAAACTGATACTCACCCGGGACGTTAAGGACCTTGGGAAAGCCGGGGACGTGGTCAATGTGGCGGAGGGCTACGGGCGCAATTTCTTGCTTCCGCGCAAGCTTGCGGTCCTGGCCGACGCCGGGGCGATGAAAGCCCTTGAGAAAAAGAAGAAGATACTCGAGATAAAGGGCGCGCAGATGGCGGCGCAGGCGCGCGAGATCGCAGAAAGGCTCAATAGTATTCAGGTCAGAGTCACTGGCAAAGCCGGCTCCGGCACCAAACTCTACGGCTCAGTTACAAGCCAAGAGATCGCCGACGCCCTCTTTGAGCAGCACGCGATCAAGGTGGACAAACGTAAGATTCACATTACCGAGCCGATCAAGAACATCGGCACGTTTGAGGTTCCGATCAAGCTCCATCACGACGTCTCCGCGAACATCCACGTCGAGGTGGTCGCGGCGGAAAGCTGAGGATCCGGGCTCGCCTTCTGCGGAAACGCTCGCTCGTGCCGGGGCGCTACCGGCCGGGGATTATCGGGGTCTTAAGCAGCGCGGCCGGGATGGCGTGCCCGGGAAGAAACTCGGCTGCGCAATACTCGCGCAGGCGGGCTTGCCCGCGCGACGCTGATCCTGAACCTGATGCGGGATGCGCGGCTTTCGGCCTGAGGCCCCCAAGTCGTACTCGGGGTCAGCGTTACGAGCGGCAAACTGTGACTCACGTTGAGCTTTTGACTTCCTCTGGAGGGAGAGATGGAACGAGCAGCAGCGGTTGCCGGGCGGGTGCCGCCGCAGAACATTGATGCCGAGCAGTCAACGCTTGGCTCGATGATGATCGATAGGACAGCGCTGGAGAAGGGCCTGGAAATCCTGAGGGCCGAGGACTTCTATAGACCAGCCCATCAAGAGATATTTGATTGCTACGCAGCGCTCGCCGAGCGCGATGAGCCGTGCGACCTTATCACCCTCCAGGAAGAGCTGCGCAGGCGGGGCAAACTCGAGGACTGCGGGGGAACCGAGTACCTTATGGCGCTCGTGGACGCGGTCCCGACGGCCGCCAACATAGAGCATTACGCCCGCATCGTCGAGCAAAAATCGATACTGCGCCGCTTGATCGCGGCCGGTACAGAGATCATCGCGATGGCGCAGAACGAGGAGGAGGACGTCGAAGCGATCACGGATCGCGCCGAGCGCCTCATCTTCCAAGTTGCGCAGCGGCGGCTGGGCGAATACTTCCGGCCGATTACCCCGCTGGTCATGCAGACCTGGGAATGGATCGACCGCCGCTATCACGATAAAGGCGAGGCCTCGGGCGTTCCGACGGGATTCGTCAAACTCGATCATATGACCTCGGGCCTGCAGCCCTCGGACCTGATCATCGTCGCCGGCCGGCCGTCGATGGGCAAGACCGCACTGGCGCTGGACATAGCGGTTCATGCCGCCGTCAGCAGGAAACTGACTGTTGCGATATTCTCCATCGAGATGTCCGCCGAGCAGCTCGTAACAAGGATGCTGTGCGCCCAGGCCCGAGCAAACGCACATCGTCTGCGCACCGGATACTTCCAGGACGAGGAATGGGACCGGCTGGCCAAAGCCGCCAACCTGCTCTGGGAGGCTCCCATTTACATCGATGACACCACCGACATCACCACCCTCGCAATGCGGGCCAAGTGCCGCAGGCTGCAGGCGGAGCACGGGCTGGGCCTGGTTGTTGTGGATTATCTTCAGCTTGTCAGATCGCAGAAAAACCTTGAGAACCGGCAGCAGGAAATATCGGAGATCGCTAGAGGCCTTAAGGCGCTTGCGCGAGAGCTGAAGGTCCCCGTGATTGCAGTTTCTCAGCTCAGCCGCGCACCCGAAAAGCGCGAGGACAGGCGTCCGATGCTTTCGGACCTGAGGGAGTCCGGTTCCATCGAGGCTGAGGCCGACCTGGTAGCCCTGCTGTACAATCCGGAATACTATGTTCGCAAGGAAGTAGAAGACACTGAAGCAGTTCGCGGGAAAGAAGGGGCGGAATACGATCCTGAAAAACGGCACGTCGAGCCCACTGAGGTCATCATCGCCAAGCACAGGAACGGCCCGACTGGGACGGTCAAACTGGGCTTCGTACGCGACTTCGCATCATTCGAGAATCTGTACGAAGGCGATGAAGAGTAGTCGCCTGACGCCGCAGGGATGGCACGGTCGCCTCTTGCCGCTCGGGACACTCTCAGGAGGTTGCATTGAAAGTCCTCGTAATAGGCAGCGGGGGAAGAGAGCACGCCCTCGCCTGGAAGCTGGCTCAGAGCAAGTCGGTTAACAGGATATATGCGCTGCCGGGTAATGCCGGTTCCGCGCAGGTTGCCGAACGCGTGCCCATCGGCGTGATGGACACCAAAGCCGCGGCGGATTTCGCAGAGCGCGAGAAGATCGATCTCACTGTAATCGGGCCGGAGTCGCCGCTAATCGCAGGGATAGCGGACGAGTTCGACCGGCGAGGTCTTCGCGTGTTCGGCCCTTCTAGACAGGCGGCGCAAATCGAGGGCAGCAAGGTCTTTGCCAAGCGTTTGATGCTCGAAAACGGAATTCCGACCGCGTCTTGCGAGTTTTTCGATGACCCCGACAAAGCCTCCGCCTACGTTGAGTCCGTCGCAGCAAAGTCGGACGACCCGATCGTGGTGAAGGCGGACGGCGAAGCTGCGGGCAAGGGCGTCTTCGTTGCCCGCTCGAGGGAACAGGCGCTGGAGGCGGTGGACACGATTATGCGCAAGAAGGCCTTCGGCGCGTCTGGCGAAAGGATCGTGATCGAGAACTATCTGGACGGTCCGGAAGCTACGTTCATGTGCTTCGTAGACGGAGAAAGGTTCGTGCCTATGCTCTCCTCGCAGGACCATAAGCGTGCGTTCGATGACGACCGCGGGCCGAATACGGGCGGAATGGGGTGCTATGCTCCGGTGCCGGTGTTCACCGACGAGGTTCGGGATACGGTGATCCAAAGCATCATAAAGCCGACTTTGCGCGCGCTTGTAAGAAAAGACATTCACTATCGCGGGGTGCTATACACGGGGCTGGCTCTTACGTCGAGCGGACCTAAGGTG
>JBMFPI010000199.1:0-6694 GCA_049969195.1 Armatimonadota bacterium | reverse complement strand
GCCGAGCCAAGCTCCACGGCTGCAACCGCGCCGTGCTCTGTGACGCCATCGGGTAGAGTCCGCGCAGCGCATCCATACTGAGAGCCCCGAGGTCCTGAGAAGATGCCCAGAGTGTCGGTCATCATACCTAACTACAACCACGCTCGCTATCTCGAGCAGCGCATCACAAGCGTCCTGAACCAAACATTTCAGGACATCGAGGTGCTCATCCTCGACGACGCCTCCACCGACAACAGCCGCGAGATCATCCTGCGCTGGGAAAGTGACCCGCGCGTTCGGATAATACTCAATGAGGTAAATAGCGGCAGTGTATTCAAGCAGTGGAACAGAGGTATGAGGGAGGCTTCTGGCGAGTTCGTGTGGATAGCGGAAAGCGACGACTACTCAGATTGGCGGTTCCTGGAAACACTGTTGCATAGACTGGAGGGCAATCCAAAGGCCGGAGTTGCATATTGCCAGTCGTGGATCGTCGACGAGAACGGGACACGACAGTTCGTCTTGGAGGAAGCTCGCAGAGAGCGCGGTGCGGACCGCTGGAGGCATGACTTCACCAACAATGGCCGTGACGAATGCGCCAGGTATTTTATACTCGGCTCCATGATCACGAACGTGAGCTCAGCACTACTGAGGCGCAGTGTTGTCGAGAGGATAGGGTATGCGGACGAGCACTGGACGATTGCTGGTGACTACGCTTTCTGGGTCAAGGTGCTTCTCGAGTCGGATATCGAGTTTGTTGCCCAGCCGCTGAACTACTGGCGGCACCATATCGGCACAGTGAGGAGCAGCGCAACTAGGAGCGGGACTATGGTCAGGGAGGCATACGAAGTCGCGGCTATGATAGCTCACAGCGTCGATGTGCCCGTAGACGTGCTGGAGAGAGCGCGAGCGGTTCGATTTCACGCCTGGGTCTGCTACAATGAGGATCACTGGTTTGGCTTGCGGCAGAACAGGGCCATTTATGAAGCGGCGCGCCGGTTCGATCCTGGGATCCGCCGCAGGATTGCGTTCTATCTACCTTTGGCTCCAGTCAGAATCCTGGGCAGACCGCTGAAGCGTAGGCTGTCGAGTCTGCTTTCGGGAGGCAGAGCCGGCCTGCAATGAGCGAGCTTAGGCATATGCGGTTGGGATTGCTGTACCTCGATCGTGGAGAAGGCACGGATCACTTTGCATACTCGCATGCAAGCGTGTTGGCCCGCGAGACGGAGCTGATCTGCTACTTGTCGGCGAGGAACACGCTGCTGGACAGGTTCCGGGATCTGCCGTGCGAAGTCAAGACTTTTGAGTGGGCGCGGGGCTGGCGTCGCCTCGTTGTCGCCACCCTGGCCCGAAAGGATCCCACAGGCGTGTCCAGGGAAGTCAACCGGGACGCTCCCGACTTGGTCCTAAATACGCACGCGAGCTGGTGGAGTCCCGTCGTGGAGCGCCGCTTCAGACCCGGTATTACTATTGCAGAAATCATCCACGATGTTGTGCCGCACCCGGGACTTTCGGGAATAGTTCACGCAGTCTACAGGCGACTTGTGCCTTCCGCTGCCGACATTCTCATTGCCATATCACAATACGGGTACGACGAACTGATCCGCCGGTTCCCGGGCAAGATGCACATTGCCTCGCGGCACGGCATATTTCTGCCCGAGGGTCGCATAGAGACTGCAGCCGTAGCGCGCAGAAGGCATAATATGTTTTTCTTCGGCAGGATCGATCGCTATAAAGGGATTGAGTTTCTGGTGGAGGCATATTCGATAGCTGCAAGATCGGATTCCGCGATCAAGCTCGACATAATGGGTAGCGGGCCGATACCTTCGCAAGTAAAACGGCGAATCAACGAACTCGGAATAGGTCTTGCAAACAGGTATCTGCAAGACGAAGAGGTTAAGGAAGCCGTCGCGACACATGGTGTGCTGATCTTGCCCTACACGTCGGCCACACAATCGGGAGTTGCTGCGATCGCTTTGGGGAACGGCCTTCCTTGCATCGCGACCAACGTGGGCGCTTTACCGGAACAAGTGGTTCATAACCGAAACGGCATCATCGTTCCGCCGCGCAACCCTGAAGCGTTGGCGGAGGCAATGTGCAAGATCGCCGCAGATGAGAACCTGGCCCGAAGCATGGCGGAGGAAGCTGTCCGGATCGGTCGGGAGGAATATTCCTGGGAAGTAATCAGCCGACGTCTTCTGAGCGATCTGCAAACGTGCATAGCTTCGCTGTCCAGGACCCGCGGCGCGGGCCGGGAGTCTGTCTGATGACTTCCTTACGTCGGTTCATCGCCAAGCCGTTCAGGTTTGTTCAGATGGACGAGTACCTTTCCAGAGACCAGGCAAAAGTTCTGGATGTCGGCTGCGGCAACCATTCACCGAGGCGTACTAAGAAGTACTATCCAAACTGTCGTTATTTCGGCTTGGACAGGTCGGTGGACTACGGCCTCGAGCAGATGGATTTCGACTTAATGGAGCGCTTCTATCATATTGATCTTAAGGATCTGGGCGCTCTAGACGAACTTCCGGACGGGTTCTTCGACTGCATAATCGTGAGTCACGTCATCGAGCATCTCGACAACGGCGAAGCGGTGGTTTTGAGACTCTGCGACAAATTGGCTCCCGGCGGCGGCATATACATCGAATCACCTTCGCCGCACAGCGTGAGACTGCCCCATATGTCCGGGACACTGAACTTCTATGACGATCCTACACACGTAAGGCTGTATGACCTGCATGCGTTGCGCCAGGTTCTGATATCGAAAGGCCTGACCGTCCGAAAGGCCGGGATCCGCCGCGATTGGCGGGGGATCGTGCTGATCCCTTATAATGCTCTGGTCTCGCTGGTGCGGTCCCGGAAGCTGGTCGGCTCCGTGTTTTGGGATCTTTTTGGGTTCTCGAGTTATATTGTCGCGACGAGGCCGGAGCAACCAGGCGCACAGGCGGAGGCTAGAGTATCTTGAGTGGTCTCTCTGACATTCAGGGCGCGATTCTGGCAGGCGGTAAGGGGACCCGGCTGCGGCCGGTCGTTCCGGACAGGCCCAAAGTTCTTGCGGAGATCAACGGCAGGCCGTTCGTCTTCTACCTGTTGGAGTACCTTGCGGGCTATGGGATTCGACGGGTGATCCTGTGCACAGGCTTCATGTCCGAACAGGTTCGTCATACCGTAGGACGCGAGTTTGCGGGCATTAAGGTTTCTTACTCACGGGAGACGGAGCCGCTCGATACGGCCGGCGCGCTGAGGCTCGCGCTCAGAAGAATCGATTCCGATCCCGTGCTCGTGCTAAATGGTGATTCGCTGTTCACTGCCGATCTGGAAGAATTCTATTGCAGACATACTACTTCGGGTGCAACGGGCTCTCTGCTGCTGGTCGAAATGACAGACTGCCGACGCTACGGGACGGTGCGCACGGATGACTCGGGCCGGGTCATATCATTTGAGGAAAAAAGCGACAGGCCTGGTTCGGGCTACGTGAGTGCGGGCGTATACATACTGAGCAGGCAGATAGTCGAAAGCATCCCGCCCGGCAAGCCCGTCTCGATCGAGCGCGAAGTATTCCCGGCCTGGGTCGGGCGGGGGCTTTATGGGTTCGTTGGAAACGGGAGCTTCATAGACATAGGCACACCGGAATCCTACACCTTAGCCGGTTCACTGCTCGATGGCCGGCTGCGAAAGAGTGATCAGAGTTGGTAATCAGCAGAACACCTCTAAGATTGTCGTTTTTCGGCGGCGGTACAGACTATCCGGCATGGTTTCGTGCCCACGGCGGCGAGGTGCTCGCGACGACGATAGACAAGTACTGCTACCTTACTTGCAGATACCTCCCGCCCTTCTTCGAGCATAGAATACGGATCATCTACTCGAAAATCGAGAACTGCCAGACTATTGATGAGATAGCGCATCCGGCGGCACGAGAGGTTCTGCGCTATCTTGACGTTCGACGAGGGGTAGAAATCCATCACGACGCCGACCTTCCGGCCCGGAGCGGCATGGGAACGAGCTCGGCCTTTACTGTGGGTCTCCTCAACGCGGTTCATGCCCTGAAGGGAGAGATGCGCACGAAGCATGCCCTCGCGTCGGAAGCCATCGATATTGAGCAGAACATCATAAGAGAGGCAGTTGGCTCACAGGACCAGGTCCTCGCAGCGTACGGGGGCTTCAATCATATACTGTTT
The DNA here is from genome assembly GCA_049969195.1 of Armatimonadota bacterium. Lineage (GTDB taxonomy): Bacteria > Armatimonadota > UBA5829 > UBA5829 > UBA5829 > CALJES01. The sequence continues at coordinate 2,543 of JBMFPI010000199.1, read as the reverse complement.
CTCCCGAATGACTCGTTCGTCGTAAATCCGGTAACCTTGCTGCCGGCGCGGATGGCCGAGTTCAACTCGCACCTTATGCTGTTTTACACAGGGATCAGACGAACGGCATCGGATGTCGCACGCACATTTGTAGACAATCTGGAATCACGTAGGCGCCAGCTGCGTACCATGACCCATCTGGTTCATGAAGCCCTTAATATACTTACATCCGGCGGGCCTATCACCGGCATAGGAGAGCTTTTACACGAGGCGTGGGAAGCAAAGCGCAGCCTGAGCAGTTCCATATCAAGCTCCGAGATTGATTCCATCTACGAGACGGCCAGGTCAGCAGGCGCTATCGGGGGGAAGCTTGCGGGTGCTGGGGGCGGAGGCTTCTTGCTCTTGTTCGTGCCGCCGGAAAGACAGGCTCAGGTCAGAGCAGCTTTGGGCAAGCTCACTTATGTTCCGTTTCGGTTTGAGTTTTCGGGGAGTCAGATCATATTCTACGACTTGGAGCAAGAATACGAGGATGTGGACGCGGCGGAATGTGAAAGGCGGGCTCGAGAATTCCGCGAACGCAGGCCCTGATGTTCGGTATCACGTCTCTAGAGCTTAATGCCGCAGCTGACCTCGCGGCCCTCGTTATGCGGGAAGACCCGGCAGGCCGGACGTCGCGCATCAGCAAGGACTTGCGCAACAATCTCCGGCTGGATCACGAGCCCTGGTTGGTTTGGTCCCTGTCCGGCCCGCTTGTAACGGGTCGGCTTCCGGGCAAGTCCTAGATTGCCGGAGACGGGAACCGTGAGTTGTGGAGGGGCGTAGTAGGTAGAGGTGCGCAAGGTTAGCTTGATCTATAGTCTATAGACTCATTCGATATGGGCGATAATTGGGTGTGTGGCCGGCCGAAGCGCGATGCGTAGGTACCCCTTTGGGACCCTTGCGGTGCGGCCGGGCACGCCGCGTTCTTGGAGGAAACTGCTGTATGGGCGACGCGCCTCGGAATCAAGAATCGCGCGGAAAGACCCTCGGCCTGACTCTGGCCGACTACTGGCCGCTGCTTGTTGCAGGGCTGTTGTTCTTGGTGATCCAGTGGCCTGTGCTGCGTAACTGGTGGCACGTCTGGAACGAGAAAGAAAGCTACTACTCCCACGGCTTCCTAGTTCCGTTCATAGCCGCCTTTATGCTTTGGGTAAACCGGGGCAGACTCGCTCGGGCCGAAGTCGGACACGCCTGGTTCGGGCTGGTGTTGTTGCTTGTATTTCTCCCCGTGCACGCGATAGGCCTCTTAATGGGCCTGCGGGTCATTTACGGAATTGCGTTTTTCTTGTGCATCTACGGTGCGTTGCTGGCGTTACTCGGGTGGCAGATAACAAGAATCGTCTTTGTGCCTGTTCTCTTTCTGTTGACGATGATGCCGGTTGCATCATGGATGCTTGACAATGCCACGGCACGGTTCCAGTTGATCTCCGCAAGTGTTGCCACAAAGTTCCTGCAGCTTACATCCGGATACGACGTCACCCAGTATGGTAACACAATAGTTTCCTCTGGACTGCCCGGGCAGACTCTGCTCGTAGGGTCGCCCTGCAGCGGACTTCGTTTGCTGATCTCGTTGATTACGTTCAGCTGGTTCTTCACCTACGTGATCAGGGCTGCGTGGTGGAAGAAGGCTATTCTCGTGTGTATGTCCTTCCCACTGAGCATTTTTATCAACTCCCTTAGAGTTACCATGATAGGCTACGTCGGGTTCTGGACCGCATCCGAAGAGGCGATGCATAGGTTCCACGACTACAGCGGCTATATCGGCCTGGTGATCTGCTTTGCTATCTTGTTCGGCACCGCGAAGCTGCTCAGGGCAGGGGATCTGTGTACCGGAACTTCCGCAAGCGAGGAGGAGTCCAGAGTGAAGTTCTGGCCCAGGCCTATCGGGGGCGGCGCGTACTTCGTGGTGGTATTGGTCGTCTTTGTTCTCGCAGCTTTGTTCAGCAGCCTGGTCCCTCCGCTCTACGACCTGCCGAAAGGTCGGATCGACAGAAAGAACATTCCGACCTCTTTTGGGGTGTGGGTCGGGCAGGATGTGCCCATTGATCCCGGCGTCAAGGAAGTTCTTTCGCAAGGCGATCTGTTGAGCCGCGTCTATAGGGACACTGCGAGCACGGGACGCCGCGTAGACGTTTTCATTGATGCGTCCTTTGACGTGTCCGCGTTTCACGATCCCCACCTTTGTCTGCCCGGCGGAGGCAGTCCGGTTACAAGCGATAAGGTCATTACCCTCAGGTTTACCAAACCGCGGCCGATTTCGGTGAAAGCAACCGTGCTGCAGGCGGGCGGCGACTACGGGACATTTCTAGTGATCTACTGGTATATGCTGGGGCCCAAGTCTTTTCCGGGAACCCCCGATATGGTCCAGGCTAACCGTGATGCTAAGATGTCGGACCTGTTGCGTATCGTCTCCAGACCTTGGCAGATCGAACAGGTCAGACGCGAGGTCAGGTCTCGACAGTTTGTGTGGTACAGGTTCTCCACGGACGTTTACGACGAGAAAGGTGACGAAGTATTTCTCAAGG
>JBMFPI010000198.1:0-6718 GCA_049969195.1 Armatimonadota bacterium | reverse complement strand
AGCAGGTCCTGTTTCTCGGGGATGGGTATAGGGAGATGGAGCGCTATGGTGTCTGCGAGCACCCCAGGCCGAGGGATATTGGCCGCGATATTCTGCAGCTCGTCGTGAAGGCTCGGAGTAAGCGCAACGACCTTCTGAAAAGCGGCCGCGACGTTGCGCCTCAGGGCCTCGATCTCCATGCTCTCGGCTTCGGTCCAGTCCTGAATATCGGGCAGTTCCTCAACCCTGGCGCGGATGTAAGGCTCGGTCTGAACGATCTCCGTAATACGTATGCGCCTGAGGCCCTGGACGATAAGCCGCTGGTGCTCAGGCAGTCGGAGCATGGTGTGTATCGCCGCCGCCACGCCGATGTCATAGATATCGGACGGCTGGGGGGCCTCCACGTTCGGATCCTTCAGTGTCGCCAGCGCGATCATGCGCGTGTCGCTCACGACGGCATCATCCACGAGCCTCATAGAGCTCTCGCGCGAAACGATCAGCGGCATCACGACCATAGGAAACAGAACAGTATCCTTGATCGGAAGCACGCTGAGCGTATCGGGGATAGCGATGCCTCTTTCGGCCACCTCCCCCTCCGACGCCGACACCTCGTTTTGTTCCGTTTGGGTCTTAGTTTCCATACCGCCCCTCCAGGTATCCCGCGGCCCGCACGCTCGCCCACTCCGGGCAAAGCACCTCGCTCTACACCGAATGGCGGTCCCGCACCAGGATGTTTGCGATAGGCGCGTTTTCGGCGATTTTTCCGCTTAGCTGAGGAGCGTCGAATCGCCCTAAACTTCCGGCTTGCGTTCTACCGCAAAAACCTCCCGCACGGCTCAGCTCTCTCACGCGGCAATCCGGTCAGGCTGTTCCCGAACCCGGTTCAAGAGACACAGCATCCTGCGGCGCAGACCCATTCCTGAAACGATCCCAGGCTCGCTCAACAGGCACGCATCGCCCGGCTCACGAGATGATAATCTGACATATTCCGCCGACGGAGTATCGCGCCGTGCGATCTCGGACCTACTCCTCGATCTCGATCTTCCTTGCCCTGAGCCTGGGTTGTTTCGGCAGAACGATCTTCAGAAAACCTTCTTTGTAGACCGCGGTCAGGTTGTCGCGATCAAGCGAGACCTCTGCAGGCAGCGCTACGACGCGTTCGAAAGGCCCGTAGTAGACTTCTAGCTGGTGATAGCGAATGCGCTCTGACTTGTCATCATCCTGCTCGGCGCGTACCCCGCGAAGCGTCAGAAAACGATTGTCGCTGGAGAGCGTCAGTTCCATCTGACCGGGCTCGAGCCCCGCCACGCATACTTTGACTACAACGGCGTCCACCGTCTCGTAGACATCTACTCGCGGAGCCCACACCTCGCCGGACATGCTTGACATCCGGAACATCTGCAATAGCAGATCGTCCGAGACGCGCCGCATCTCCCGTTCGAGTTCCTCAACCATCTCATCGTATGACTTGAACATGGGAGCTGTCACCCCAACCACTTGCCAGGCGTCGTACGCACTACGTTGCTATGCCGCTATTCTAGCAGCAGAATCATGGGTTGGCAAGGGGCAAGAACATTCAGGCTGTTGCGATAGCAGCATTCTGGGCGATTCTCTTGCTTAGTTCATAAATGTCGGATTGAAAAAAAACGCCGGGTTTGCGGTCTATCGCATCAACGTCAACATTCTCCTCTACGCCCGGTTTTGCGATCAAGGGCGTTCCGAGCAGCGCGAGTAAGGCTATTGCGCAACACCGAGTACTCCGGCGCCTGCGCCTCAGGGCCTCTTGAGGTCGACGGCCCCCATCACGGTTGTCCCGAATAATCGATGATACGAACCCGCGGCCGCGCAGGTCAGATCGCCTTCTCGGCCATCAGTTCCTGAGGGGACTCGATATCGCCGCTGCTGGGCTTGCCCATGATCACCTTTATGTGGTGTGTCTCGCCCGGCGGGAACACGGGCAGGAGATGGGAGGAGTGGCTCTTGCCGTCTACCAGTATCTCCCTTACGCCCTGTTCGACGTGGTCAGGGTTGGTGACCTCGATTTCGTAGGTCGCCCTCCTGAACCGGCGGCTGACCCGGAATCCGTCCCATTCGGGCGGTATGCAGGGGTCGACCAAGAGACCGCGTATCTCCGCGCGCACGCCCAGGATCCAATCCAGGCACACCTTCCACATCCACGACGCCGTCCCCGTCATCCAGCTGAACTCGCCCTGTCCGAAGTATTTGGAGTCGGGCCCGTGGACGTATTCGCTGTACACGTACGGCTCCGCCTTGAACACATCCGGCTCTTGCCCGCGGTGTACAAACGAGACTTTTTTCCAGTAATCGTATGCCTGTCTGCCGCGTCCGAGGATGCACTCGGCCATGATGGCCCAGCAGGTCGGGTGACAGAAGATGGTGCCGTTTTCCTTGGTACCCGGCGCAAAGCGGGATATGATGCCCAGCTTGGGATCCGGTTCGTGGTAGGCGGGCAGGAACAGCGCAGGCCCGTAGTCCGTGTCAAGAAGCCTTTTGACCGAGTTCATACAACGCAGCGCACGATTCCTCGGCGCAGCCCCCGCGATTACCATCCAGGACTGAGCGTTCAGGTAGATCCGGCCCTCGATGTTGCGCGACGAACCGAACGGCTCGCCGTCGTCGCGCGTGCCGCGAATATACCAATCCCCGTCCCAGAGGTGCTCGTTAATACTGCGGACCAGTTTGTCCCGCGCATCAACGTATTTTTGGGCCAGGGCGTCACTGCCGACAAACCACATAAGCGCCGCGACCTCGCGAAGCATCCAGGCCAGGTGCGCGGCCACCATCGCCGTCTCGCCGCGTCCTTGCCTGCCAACGTAGTCGAGGCCGTCGTTCCAGTCGGCCGCCATAATCAACGGGATGCCGCGCTCGCTCATGTGCGCGAGCGTGTAGTCGATCGCCCGAAGCATATGTTGGCGGACGGTCTCGGAACCGCTGTCATAGTACCGCACCGCCTCGTCCAGGAAGACCAGATCGCCAGTTTCCTTCAGATACTCGATTACGCCGAGCACAAGCCACAGTGGGTCATCTGAGTGCCCGGTCTTGACGCCGATGTTGGTCAGGGGGTCCCAGTTGTGCAGTGTGCTGCCGTCGGGGAACTGGTGCTCGAGCATGTAAATCACACGGTCTCTGGCCCAGTCGGGGTCGTTGGGAAGGATAGCGAGCATGTCCTGCCAACTGTCGCGGAAGCCCACGATCGAGCCGCCTCCGATGTAGTACGAGTCCATCCGGCTCCAGCGGGAAGTCACCCAGGCCTGGTACTTGTTCCAGATGTTGAACGAGATGTCGAACTCGCGACTCGGAGTCCGGCATACCGACCGGCCCAGGTAGCTGTCCCAATACGCCCTGACCTCGGCCAACCCACGCTCGGCCTCGTCCCACGTGTCGTAACGCCTCCTCAGACCGTGGGCATCTTCCTTGCTGAAAACCGCCCCTACCAGAACCACAAACCGCTTTTCCTCGCCCGGCTCGAATTCGAAGTCGTGCTGCAGCGCGGCCATTATGTCTCGGCCCCGGCCCTGGCTGCCCGTCAACCTGCCGTTGCATATCGCCCGGGGATCGCGGTAGCTGCGGTACATCCCGAAGAACTCCTCGTCCAGGCAATCGAACGCAACAATCGGGGCACTCGACGTCATAAACGCCCACTTGTCCCACCGAACGTTTGGGTTCCCGACGGTGCCGGTCGTGATGTTCCAGAAGCGCGTGGTTGCGAAGATAACGTCATCCTCGAACGCGGTCTCGTTGAACAAAACCGAGAAGTTGGCCTCTACAGCATTGTAGGCATAATTCGCAAGATCCCACTTGATGAACGGGAACGCCTGAATTTTGCGACGCCTGTCGGATGCATTTCTAAGACGGACCATCCAGACCTCAACGTCGTCACGCGGCGGGACGTAGTACGTGATAGAGCTATCGATGCCGTGGAGTGAGTAGGAAACCACCGTATAGCCGACCCCGTGACGGGCTTCGAAACCGCTGGTGTCCTCACAAAACGGCTGCCAGTTGGCGCTCCAGACCTCGCCCGTCTCCTCATCCCGGAGGTAGACATACCGCCCGGGCCTGTCCTGAAGAACTACTGTCTGAGGATACTCCCGCGTTATTCTGTTATAGCCGGAGGTCTCGTAGAACGAATAGCCGCCGCCGGTCTGCGAGCAGATAGCACAGTATTTTCCGTTCGTAAGGTAGTTCACCCACGGCCGCGGCGTATCCGGACGCGTTATTATATACTCGCGGCCGTCTTCCGAGAAATGACCATAGCTCATTCCGACGCCTCTTTCACCCGGAGCTCATCCACGCTCACGTAGCGGACACCAGGAATTCCGCGCGCCACCATAACGGCCAGATCCACCATCTCCGGCGCGTCGACGATGCCTTTCAGGAAGACCTCCCCGTTGGCCACGCGCACTGCTATCGCCTGACCGCCTATTCTCTTGTCCTGGATCAGCGCGCTCCTGACCATACCGGCCAGCGCTTCATCTTGAATGGCCACCTGATGACCCTCCGTTCTGCAGCCCGACTATCATCCGCAGCTCGCCTGCGTGCCGGTCGCCGACTACTACACGCTGCTGCGATAGGCGCGTCTCCGGCGATTTTTCGGCTCAGTCAAGCAGCATGGACTGGCCGGAAACACGCGGGCTGCGATCCATCGCAACAGCCTCACTACTACGGGGTCCCGGCCTGCGGGTGAACCGGACAATAGCAGGCCGCCTCTCCAAACATATACGCCTGTCCCAATCTTATGTTCCCGCCATGGTCGGCGAGGAAACCTCTCTCGAACAAACTGATCGCACACAATCCGTGTAAGAAGGGTGTGTGCTCTTACCCGCCTGGGCGATGGCGAACGCCGACAAGCCCGCACCCCGGAGGCAACCATCCCACCCCAGGTGGCTCGGGCAACGGCATCTGTTTTGACGCCTCCGGGCGCCGCCCGTCCGCCGATGAGCCCGGCGAAGCAACGCGCCCGCTCGGCAAAGTCCAGGTCGCTTCGCCGACAAGGGCCTTCAAGTTCTGCGAACTTCGCATTCGCAGGCTCCTCTTGAGCTTGTTTGTGCTGGTCCAGTCGCGCAGTGCCAGGATTTTGATGGTCTTCGGATCGACCCAGAGCTGCCGCCACGGGAGATGCTTCTCACTTGATTTGAGGAAGTAGACCAATGCCCTCCGACCGCCAACCAGACCGTCGATAGGCCCTGACAGGGCATACCCGGCCTGTGCCTGCGACTCGCTGAGCAGCGGCAGGGCCGGCTCCGCATCAGCGCCCTGCGCGGTCAGCGCTTCGTATTGGGTTGGCGCTTGCGGAGAGGCGGGCCGGTCACGGTCGAGGCACAACCAGAGGATGTCCAACACAAGAAGAACAGCGGTCACGATGATTCCAACCGCACGGCGCCGGCGCGCTCGAGCCCAAGAAGCCGCTTCCTGTCCGACTTCAGTCATCCTCGGTTGCCCAACCCCCTGGCAGCACACTGGGCCCTGAACTCGGCATATTGCGCCTGATAAGCATCCGCAAGATCATCTTCGGGATCGATCACGAGATTGCGTCTGACCATAGCACCGGACGCCTCGGCCAGGCTCGAGAACAGGGTGCGCGAGGCAGCTACTATGGCAGCCCCCATCGCCGCCTCGGGCACCGCAGGCCTCACCAGCCGTTTTCTCAAGACTGCTGCCCTGATCCGCAGCCAAATAGCGCTTTTCGCGCCTCCGCCCGTTGCATAAACCGTATTCCCGACCGGCGCGCCAAGCTCCTCCATAAGCTCATAACACCAACGTTCGACGAAGGCGACCCCTTCCAGACAAGCCGCATACCGGGCCGCCGTCCCCAGATCGCCATCGGGCAGGAAGCCTTCCGCCTCCGGATCAACAAACGGCAGGCGTTCTCCACGCCTGACAAGCGGATAGCAGACCGCGCCGGACGGTATCAGATCCGCGGCTTCGCGGTTCAGAACCTCGTAGTCGGCATTGCCGAAGAGCGCCGTCAGGCACTCCCCTCCTACGTTGCTGGCGCCGCCGGGTAGCCACCAGCCGTCAGGATGGCGGTGGCAGTACACCCTACCCTCCGGATCCCGGATAAGTTCCTCCGAAACCCCGCGCAGGACAAGAGTAGTGCCGATAGTCGAGTTCCATTCGCCCACGGCAGACGCGCCGGAGGCAATGAAGCCCGCCGTTCCGTCCGACACTCCCGCAGTCACGGGGGTCCCTTGCTCCAGACCGGTAAGCTCGGCACATTCCCTGGTGATCCGACCGATTGGTTCGCCCGGCGTCACGAGCACGGGGAGCTTATCGGTATCAATCCCCAGCTCGCGAGAGACGAAATCCGGCCAGTGGAGGTCCACGAGGTCGCACCCGCTCTTGAGCGCATTGGAGTTGTCGGTGACGCCGAAATCACCTGTAAGTTTCCCGACGATGAAATCGGCCGCGTGAACAAGCTTGTACGCAGCGTTCCATATCTGCGGCTCGTTTCGCTTCAACCAGAGGAGCTTGGGCAGACTGAACGAGGAGCCGAACTTGTAGCCCAGCTTTCGGATAAGATCGGCGCCCGCTTGGTTGCACGCGTCCGCCTCAGCCTGGGCGCGGGTGCCGCAGGAGACGGGGTAGGCGTAATACGCCGGCGCAAGGGGTACAAATTCGACGTAGCGCGGGTCATAGGCCGAGACGCCTCGGTGCCCGTGCAGTTTGGAGCGCACCACCGGCACGGCACGGGGCTTGCCATTATGGCGGAGTGAGATGC
>JBMFPI010000197.1:0-6735 GCA_049969195.1 Armatimonadota bacterium | reverse complement strand
TGTCGCCTGCGGGCAGCACCTCGGATATCGCCTGCGCCACCTGCCAGAACGAATCGCGGTTTCCGTACGTCGCCGCCAGGTGTTGCGCCAGCGCGGTCGTGTTGTTCTGATGCCGATACCAGCACGCCTTGTGGAGCGCGTCAATCATCGTATTGAACTCAGTCTTCCGAAGGAATCGCTCGCTGCGCGCTCTTTCTAGCGGTCCGGGCACGAAAATGTTTTCTTTCTCCTTCACCACCAAACCGCCTTCGTTCCAGAGCTCAGTCAGTTCCACGCCCACCCCGGTCGCCAGTTTCCGAGCCTCGTCGAAGTGGACGCGCGCGTGGTTGTAGGTCCAGCGGAAGAGCAGGTAGAACCTCGTAGTCATGTCTACGTCTGCCATCGACGTGCCGTCGTGCAGCACGCGCCGCAGCGCAAACTCGCACACCACCCTCTGCACGTACTCCAGCAGCTCACCCGCCGATACAGGCTCCCCGGACGCCTTCTCGACCCGCCTGTACTTGCCGAACGCTTCCACAGCCGGTCCAATCGCGCTGAAGAAGAAGTCTGCGCCGCGGATTCCCTCCTGCCAGAACTGCGCCAGTTTCTCCTCCACGTTAGTCTGTATCTGCGCTCTCACCTGGGCAAAGTCGGCCGTCTCATCCGATGTGCGCTTTCGACAGACCATGTAGATAGAGGAGGCCAGCGCGGCGGATTCCAGAGCGTTCAGCCTCGTCTGCATTTCAGTGTGTATGGGCCAGGATGCGGTCATGTAGAGCCCCGCATCCAGCAGAGCCTGAATCACGCTCTCCCAGGCGGCGGTAGTCTTGTGCGCGAAAACCACCACGGCGATCCCGTCCGGCTTGAGGACCCTGCGTATTTCGCCGAATGCCTGCCTGAGCAGGTCTTCAAAGCGATGCTTCGCCCCTTGCATTCCGCCAACCTTGCTCGCGTCGGCAACCATCTCTTTCGACTTTGGGGTCAGCGGTGTGGCAAACAGGTCCGGGTACAGGTCGCCAATAGTTCTCTTCACCCAAACGTAGAAGAAGTCTGACAGGTCGGCGTAGGACACATTGTCGTAGTAAGGCGGGTCGGTGAGAACTGCATCGAAGTACTCATCCTCCCAAGGCAGCTCAGTGGCTGAGCCCTGGATTGTATGGGGAGCCGGCTTTGCGCGGGGAATGCCTGAGACTTGCGCCAGTACGTTGACATAGTACTTCCACCCCGCGGCAACGCTGCCGGTGGAGCCGCTGAAGGCGTTGGCTTCCGCGTAGTCCCAGATCATAGGCAGGGCCTGTCGAGAAAACAAATGCTTGATCGCCTCCCCGCCATTGTACCATCTGGCCAAGGTGTTCGAGAACGCGGCGGTCATGTCAACGGCAAGCCCCAAGTACGTAGCCACAGCCTTTGCGAACTCGGGGTCAGCACCTTGCTTTAGCATTTCCTGGTGCGCTCGACGCACCTTCTCCGCAAATGTAATGAGCGCGAGCTTCTGACGCGCGTTGAACAGGTCTCCCCACCGTGTCAGGCCGTATATCTGCCCCCTAAAACACCGTGTCAGGCCGTATCTCCGCACGCCAAACCCCGACGTCTCCTGCGCAGGCAGCGGCTCATCCGGGACGGGGTCGATCCCCCATTCGGCTTGAAGCTCCTGCCGCTTCACCTCCAGCGCGGATTCGGCCTCCCGGTATGCGCGCAAATCATTTTCCCCGGCAAGCCTGTAGCGCTTCCCCGCCTGACCGCGCTTGTGGAGCACTACCGCCACCATCCGCTGGCTCGCCCTGCCCTCCCGGAAGAGCCGCCGGGTCGTGTGGTCGTCAATCATTCCGCCGCACAGCGGACATCTCACCCGCGCCCTTGATACCGTGCCCTCCTCGGGGTCAAAATCGATATCCCTGCCGTCTTGGCCTACTATCTCGAAATCCACACGCTTCGCCTGGTGATTGGGGATCAGTCGGTAAGCCACTTTCTTGTTGTCCTTCTTTGCAAGCCACGTCTGCCTGACTAGGGGAATCTCCGCACCGCAGACAGGGTTCTGACAAGGAATCGTTCGCGCCCAGATGTAACCTACGGGAATCGACCCGTCGGGATCCGGTGGGTAGAAGTTGGCGAGCTCTTTCTTCGCCTCCTCGAGCACCCAATCTCCCCAATAGCGCACGGCGTCCAGAATGGGAACACCCGTTGTGTCAAGCGCCAGCCCGGTTTGCGGAATTCCGGTGGGACCGTCGTATGCCCTGCCGAACTTCTGCGGGTATTCCAGGACAGCCTTGTTGATGAGCACCGCGACGGGATTGTAGTCCAGCGCGTAAGTTTCACAGCCGAGCCGAAGAGCCTCCAGCGGTATCGCGCCGCCGCCTGCGAAGCAGTCCAGAACCCTGGGCGCCCTGCCGCCGTATGTCTGCCTGATCAACTGCCGCGCGTCCTGGAGCCTGGGGTTCGCGCTGTCGGCTACCTGTTCCCAGGGTGAGACATCGTTTACCAGGTTCAGCATATACTCGCGGTAGCGAGGGTCGTCGCGGACCAGTGCCGCAAATGCCGTCGCCCTGGACGCCGCAAGCGGTCTGCGCGCCCACCATATATGTAAGGTAGATATGTGTCCGTGGCGTATGTTTTTTTCGCGGACCGATTCCTGCGAAACATCCCGGATCGGGAAGTCTACTTCTATCAGGCGTTTGCTGTTCGGTTCTCGGACGTCGCTCACTCGCTTGCACCTTTCTTCCAATCTTCGATCACGTATCGCACTATCTCGACTACTTCCCGCGGCTGGAGCTGCGCAGCGGGGTTTTTGATGGCGTGAAGCACGGGCTCGGATGCCGCATTTTCGACGACGTACAGCCAGTATTCGTCGCCGAACCGCTGCGCCATGTTCCATTCATTGGGGGTAACTTCGACCCTGCCCGTGCCGGCGCGTGCTTTGACCTCTATATATCTTACTTCATCGCCAACACCTCTGGATACCACGTCGTAGCCCAGACACTTCGCGGAAACATCCTCCGGCGACCTGCCATGTTGGCGCTCGTATTCCATCGCAACGCGCATCCCTATTTCTTCGATTTCAGGCGACGGATGGCCGACCTCGCTGCTCTGGTTCGCAACCACCCTGACGGTGCAGATAACTTGAGGCGTAGAGGCTGCAAGACCTTCCTCGCGCTGTATTTCCAGCTCCAGCTCTTTCCTGCGTTGCTCCAGCTCTTCGCGGTGTCGCCTCTCGTTCTGAAAATCCACCTCCGGTACGGTTTCGCCTTTCATTCGGCGCGTTTCGTATTCGGAAAGCTTGCACTCAGACTCCATAATCCGCAAGTCTAAGGACCTCAGCCCGTATTTGCGCATGATTTCAGCCCTGCGCTTTCGGTCAGCGGATATCTCCTCGCGATACTCCGGAAGGACTTTCGTCGCGGCAAAGCTGACAACTTGTTGCTCATTGGGCGCGGATTCCTCGACGGACCCCCGCGAGGGCTTCAGATTCCACAGTATAGCCGGGTCCATTACGCGCATCTCGCCTTGAAGGGGTGCGTAGACGGCAAATAGGCGGCGCCCGGCTACCCTGCCGTTTCCGTCGGTGATCTCGCCGAGCACGAACCACAGCCAGCCGTCGAGCTTCCCGCTGGGGTCTTCGAATACTGCCCCGCGCCGCAGGTCATCCTTGGCTCGATGGAAGACGTTTTCGATGACAGCCTCAAGGAGCGGATGTCCCGGCGCAACGAACTCCGCTTCCGAACGCCTGGCTTTATCTTTGTCGAAGGCTATCTTGCGGTACTCCGATAACACCTGTCCGAATCGGTTCTTGAATTCCACGGAAACGTTGCGGACGTCGGGCGGGACCCTGTCCACGCGAATCAAACCGTCGCTGCGCCGAATAGTGATGTCCAGGTAGGCCGATGCTTTTTGGAAGAACTGTTCGACATACTCCGGCACGAGGCGGTTTTCGCGAGCGCGCCGCTCCTCAGCGAGTACCTGCCGGAAATCGATGTGGCGGCTCGCCAACATCTCCTGCGCAGCCTGGCGCGCCAGTTCGACCGCTTCCGCATCTGGTATGGCCTCTATGTCGCCCAGTATCTCGTCCAGCGTGCGCTGGTTGGCAACGGCTTCGACAACCAGGTCTTTGAGGCTCTTGCCTCGAAGCACTTCGCCGATGACGTCGAAGACTCTATCCGAACCGAGTGCATCCTGGATCCTTTCGAGCTTCCTGAAGAGCGCATTGAGGACCTTGCCCTCGAGCGTGTCGACGGCGACCAGGTTGTAGATGAACACCTCGCTTTGCTGGCCGTAGCGGTGGATCCTGCCCATTCGCTGCTCGAGGCGGTTGGGATTCCAGGGGATGTCGTAGTTGACCATAAGCGAGCAGAACTGCAGGTTGATGCCTTCTCCGCCCGCCTCGGTCGAGACCATTATCTGGCACTTGTTGCGGAAGTCATGCTCGGCGCGAATGCGCGCCCAAAGGTCCATCCCGCCGTGCAAAGCCACGACGGTGAATCCCCACTCTTTGAATTTTTCGGTCAGGTATTCCAGCGTCTCGCGGGACTCGGTGAAGATGAGCAGCTTCTTGTCGTTATTCTTGAGCTGCAGGTTGGTGACTACTTTCTGAAGCTCCGTCAGCTTGGTTTCCATCCCGCGCCGTTCTACTTCCCTGGCGATAGCAATGAGCTCACCGAGCTTATTGATTTCTTCCTGCAGTTCCTCGCGGGTCTGTGCGGAGGTGAGCCTTTCCACAAGTTCCTGCTCTTTTCGCAGGCGCTCCGACTCCTCGAAATCCTCGAGTTCGTCCTCGTCGATGTCGCCTCGCTCCGCAACCCACGTTCCGAGCCTCAAGAGCTCTTCGAGGCGCTGCTTCCTGCGCTCCAGGGAGGACTTCACAGCTCTAACGCTCGAGGCTAACCGGCGTTGGAGGATCAACATAGCGAACGCTACGTTTCGCTTTTCGTCAGATAAAGCCTTGTTGTAGGAATCCCTGACGTATTGCGTCACCGCGTTGTAGAGGCGTTTTTCTTCGTCGCTGAGGGTGTAGGTGTTCGTGGATACGTGCCTGGGCGGGAAGAGCGGCCTTTTGTTGTAGTCGCGCAGGTCTTCTTTGAGCCTGCGCAGGAACAAAGGGTTGTCCCTGTTGGTGACCGATTCTATCAGCAGGTCGTCCGTGGCAAAGAAATCACGCTCCAACAGGTCCAGGAAAAGCCGGAAGTTTGCGGGGTCCCCACGGTGGGGCGTGGCAGTCAAGAATAGCAGAAAGCTGCCGGTGCGTGAAAGGAGCTCGCCGAGTCGGTAACGCTCTGTCTTGGTTGTCTTCTCGCCGTAGCGGTAAGCCGCCATTTTGTGGGCTTCGTCTACAACCACCAGATCCCAATGCGCCTCGGCTAGCCCCGCCATGACGTCTTCCTGCTTGCAAAAGTCAATCGAGGAAATCGCCTGGGGCGTTTCAGTCCATATGTTCTTCCCCCAGCTTGCGTTGACTACGCCCCGGTCGATTATTGTAAACGATTCCTGGAATTTCTCCTTCATCTCGCGGAGCCATTGGTCTTTGAGGTGACCGGGGACAACTATAAGCGTGCGGCGGACAAGCCCGCGGTATTTCAGCTCTGTGAGCAGGAGTCCCGTCATTATGGTTTTTCCGGCACCGGGATCATCCGCCAAGAGAAAGCGGATCCGAGGGTTGGGAAGCATATACTGGTATACCGCTTCTATTTGATGGGGTAGAGGATCGACCTGAGAGACGCTGACGGCGAAGTGCGGGTCGAACTGGTACGCTAATCGGATCCTGTGGGCTTCCACAGCGAGAAAGAGGGCTTCGGCGTTGCCCCCAAAGTCTTGATCGGAGCCCGTGTAGAGTCTTACTCGCTCCAGGTCTGCTTCCTCAAGGACGTGGGAGTAGTACTTCTTGGAATTTAGACCAACTGCTTGGACTTGCTGCGCGGCTCGGTCGAGTGTCTTGACGGCTATCACCCTAACCGGTTCTGGCCAAAAATCACCCTCAAGTATGTCTTCTGGCTTGAGCGTCACCATGCTGTTCTGCCTCCAGGGCCGGGCGGCCGGGTTTGAGATGCGATTTGCAGGTTGATATTTGGAAAATACGCGTCACAGTTTCGGAAGTCCTTCGGCGGGAAGGATATCCCAGAGTAAGCCGGAAACCTAAGCGGCTGAGTTTTCAGGTGGGGCACCACAAGCATAATAGCACACCCACCCGGACAGGACTGTGAAGGCGCGGCGCGGGATGTGTAAGCGTACGGGCAGTAGGACGCTCGCTTCCTGTAGAGCGATCTGGTCGGTTGGTTGCCGAAATACATAAGGCCTTTGGGGGAAGCTCGCCTTCGGCGATTTTCTTGCTCACATGCTTAAATGAGATGTGCCAAATCGCCCAGACGCCCGGTTTGCGTTACATGGCAACAAGCTCGTAAACGGCCGGGTCTTAGGGGGCGAGCAGTTTTCTTTGTCTAATTGAGCATGGACGCATCGCACGTGCCAGAGTCGCTGGTTGAGGCTCCGTCCACCGGGGGCCCTCTTTGGAATCACTATATGCCCGTGGTTTCTGGAGCAGTTCTTGCGCATCCGCGCTGGTCACGCTAGCAGGGTCGGCTCAGAATCTCCAGGGGGTGCCCGCATTCCTCTCGGTCCGCGGGATCATGGGAGTTGCAGACTCGCGGCGATATGGGGATGTCGGGGGTTTCGGGGCCACCGCATTGCCTGGCCAAGGCACTATCCGGACGCGCCCAGACGGTCCCGTTCATCCGGCCGCAATTGCCCTGCCTACTCGTGACCCCGCGCTCA
>JBMFPI010000196.1:0-6746 GCA_049969195.1 Armatimonadota bacterium | reverse complement strand
CTATCGCCGCCACTGCGCCGTTCTTCTTCGTCTCGCGGGCCCCGGCGTTGCTCCCATCCTCGCCCGGAGCAAGAGCGCCGTATGCTATCTCGGCCGAGCGTTCGCTCGTCAGCCATTCCACTGCCCCGTTCAGTCGGGCGTCATTGCCATTCTCGATCTTCTTGAGATCTTGCGCCCGACGAAGCCGCACTTCGCGCGTAGGCGCGGCATCACGGTAGACCCCGCGCGCATATCGCGCGGCATCTGCCGGCGCGTAGCGAGGCTTCCTCAGCCCGGCCTCCTCGAGAAGTCTCGTCCAGAGTGGTCGGTGTTCGTAGTCGTGGTAGGCCTTCGCCACAACGGCATCCGCGGCCGCCAACTTCGCGTTCTGCGCGTCCATCGCTGCGTTGTCCAGTTCCTTGATCTTCGGGTTCCCGAGCAATCTCTCGAGCTGAACCTGCAGGATGAGCGCTTCTCGTGTTGGGCTCGAGGACAACCCCGTCCTCAGGCAGTCGAGTGCCCCCGTTACGTTCGAGACCGCCAGCATCTCTTCCGCCTGCTTGTAGTAGTCCAACTCGACGCTCCGTGCTCGACGATCCGCAACTATGATCGCGAAGAGCACCCCCTGTAGCAAGAGCAGCATCGCGAACGCCGCCCACAGGCCGAGTGAGCTCGCGCTAGGCCCAGGGTCGGCGTTGGAACCGGCCGAGCGCGGAGTCCGTTGCCTCGACTCGACCAGGTTCTTTGTGAACTCCTTGACGCGTCTCGCTGCCTTCTTTTCCGCGAATATGTAGAAGCCTTCGGTCCTGCCCAGCGCGCCGTCGGTGGATTTGAAACAGCCCCAGTTGTGGTAGATCGGGTCCACAACCATCGCCACGTGCCAGGGGTCGGCGAAGTAGTTCGCGTGGATGAACTCGTCCTCTTTCGACATAAACACGCCTAGGCCGGGATGGCTGTGATACCAGCCGACGATCTGCGCCTCCGGCTCCCGCCGAGCGTGCTCTGCGTTGATCTGCTCCCAGGTCTCGTGCGTGAAGGTCAGCGACACGTCGCTGGCCTCGGCCGCATGCGCCTCGATTACGCCGGTCACCTCGATGTACGATGCCTTGTCGCTCCGGTAGAACCCGCCAAGGAGGACACCCCCAACCTCGCGGTCGATCTGCCCCGCGGCATGCCGCTCCATGGCCTTCATCGCGCTCTCGGATACGAAAACGGGGATCCGGTCGTTATGCGGCGAACCGTAGGGCTCTGCGACGAGCGCGCGGTTCTCAAGGGGACTCGTCTTATGCTCGATGTGACGCCTCACCGTCCGGCCAAGCTCGACGTTGATCTCTCCGCTCGCGTCTGTCACGTCACGGCCCTCACAACAAGCACAACGATCCCGGCGAAACCCGCCAGCAAGATCACCGACGGGCCAAAGCAGTTCTCCAGAAAATGGGTGTTTCCGATTGTCAGGCGGCAGCTCGCACACACCAGCTTGTTCTTCGGGACCGGGCCGCCGCACTCTATGCAGCGATACTCAGCATTGTCCACGGGATCCGCGACGCCGCCCGCGAGCGCCGGCCCCGGTCCGCGCGGCGAATCGAGCTCCTGCCGGCTCAGCTCGAAGTTGTCGGGGGCCTGCGGCGCGAGCCTCTTGCCGATCCTGTTGCTCCATACAACCCAGCCGTCGCATCCGTGAACGGAGCACCTGCCATTGTCCCGCCAGCACTCGGCGTGGTGAACCGTGCCGCACCGTGGGCAGGTCACAGTCTCTACAGCATCCGCCATGGGACCAAGGCAGTATGGACAGCTTGTGTTCTTTTTCGTCCTCATCTTCCGACCCCGTGTGGCGCGGAGTTTGTCGTCGGGGGGCTGGTATCGTCCGGGCCCCTGACAAGGCCCGGCGCCGCAAAGACTATCACCAACGCAAGGACCAGGCACAGCAACAGCAGCGCGACCAGTATCGGACCGGCGTTCCGAGCGTCCTGGCTCTCTTCGCGGGCGGGCGTGCACTCGACGCAGTAGAGTTCGCCCTCGGGGACTTGCCGCCCGCAAACCGCGCACGGGTTCTTCGTGAAAAGGCCCGAGCGCGGCGGAGGGGACTCCACCATCTCACGCGTGAGCACGATCTCCTCGGAATCCGGGGCGATGTCGACTTCAATCATTCGGACGGCGTCGCGGCAGTCCCTCGCGCAGCAGCCGGCGTTTTCATCCCTCCACTCGCGGTGGTGCGCCGTCCCGCAGGACCGGCACCGTATCGCCGCCACCTCCGGGCCTATCGAGCTCAGGCAGTATGGACACATTGGAACGCCCATCAGTCCGCAAATACCTTTCGCGCGTCAGCCGATACCTCGATCTGGACTGCGTGCCCCCCTGAACGTACCTGTAAGATGTCCATGATCCCGAAGCCCAGTCTCGCCAGCGGAATCGAATCGAAAGGCGCCCCGGGCGCGCACTCCACCGCAACATCAGGCACGCGCTCGCTCCCGCAATCGGGACACCGAACCGCATCAGCGCCAACGGATCGGACGAGCTGGAAGAACGTCTCGCTTGACCCGCACCGCGAGCAGCGCAGCGCAGTCACCATCTCCGAGGGCAACTCAATGGTGGCTCCCTCTCCCACGTGCGGAGCCGCGGCGGCCCTCACATCGGCAAGCGTCGCCGTCTCCGCGGCAAGATCGCTCTCGACAATGCTCTCATACGTCTCGTGGCTCAGGCAGTCCTCCCTGCGAAAGTAGTCGATAGTGAAGCAATCGTAGCCCAGCCCATCAAAGAAAAACCCTTTGCCGACAAGTTTCGGAAGTTGCGCATCCCGATGCAGGATCTTCACCGCCTCCTGAACCTCGATGCCGGCAATGACTGCGGAGGTGGTCGGAGTCGTCGGCGTTCCGCCCCGCCTGTAGGCTTCGCGAGCGAGGAAGCCGCACGAATCACGCGCCGCCATTATCCGCCGGTCGTGCTCGCCAAGCGTGCACTCGTAGCAGACCCCATCCGGCGGCAGAAACGTCCTGGCAATGCCCTGCACAGCCTCTGTTGCTCCGTCCACCCAGGGTCTGGTCACCTTCCAGCAGGCGCGGTTGACCGCAAGCCGCGCCTCGCGGCTGTCGAGGCCGCAGATCACCACGTCGGCCCAGCGGAATACCCCCAGCCCGACGTCACGCGTCACGTCGGCGTGCAGAGCAAAGAACCGGCAGTCGGAGTTTATCCGCCGCGCAGACTCACACGCCGCCGTCGCCTTCGATCTGCTCTCGTCCTCGCTTCTGAAGAGCACGCTGCGAGAGAGATTGGAGGTCTCGACAAAGTCGAAGTCGACTACCAGCACCTGTCCCGCGCCCAGAAGCGCGAGGTTCTTGATGATTTCGTTCCCGAGCGCACCCGCCCCGATCACCATCACGCGCGCCCGAGCCAGGACTTCCTGGTCCCACCAGGGAATCATGCGCAGCCGAGAGTAGCGATCTTCATCAGCCTCGATCTCGACCCACTGCATCAGCGACTTCCGTTGCCCGCGGTGATCTCGGGAATCAGCCGGAGCATATCCTCTTCGTGGACATCGCACTGCGCCAGAGTCATCTCATCCAGCAGAGGCCTGCCCGTGGCCTTGTGAAGAAGCTTGTAGGAGATGGGGGCGCCTCCCGGGTTCACGGTCGGCAGATACATCTTCTCGACCAGCTTGTCCACTATCTTGCCGACGGGAACATCATCGGGGAGGGTGGCGTCCTGCTGCTTGCTGCCCGTTGTGTCGATGATAATAACTTTAATTCTGCCCATTGGCCTTCCTATCATATGCAGCGCGCAGACTCGGACAAGCCCGCCCGCATTCTCTACGCGACCGACGTTCCCGATGGTTCCGGCCTAAGCGACCGCAGGCTGCATCTGATGAGTATTATACCTTATTGGCCACCTCGTAATGACGCCCCGTCAAGACTGAGCGCCTGCAACAGCGCTCGGGAGAGCGCCGTCGCCTATTGACGATCCGGCGATTGTTCAGCTAGACTACGACCATGGAGAAAAGAATCGACACCGGGAGTCTGCGACGGTTAGTCGTCTTTCTGCTGCTTTCGATCCTGGCGGTCGGTGGGGCCGCGGTCTACTGCCTTCGTTCTTCCGATATCGCGTTCGTCCGCGGTGACTCGCGTGCGCAGTGGATCATGTTCCCCAGCGAGGTCGAGATTATCGCCCAGACGGCCGACTTCAGACATCCGCGCCCGGTGACTTTCGCCAGGAGCTTCGACGCCGGACACACAACGAACGCGACGCTGCGCCTCAGGGCATTCCGCAGCGCGCGGGTGTATCTCAACGGCAAGCGGGTCGGCGGCCCGACCGACCCGAAGCGTTGGAAGCTAACGACCACGCTGCACGTTTCCCGCGGTCTTCGGCGGGGTCGTAACACGCTCAGAGTAGAGGTCTCGAACGCGTCGGGACCGGCGCTGCTTTACCTGTACGCCGACGGGCTGCCCAGCCCTCTTCGCACCGATGAATCGTGGACCGTGACGGATCAGTCCGGCACGAAAGAAAGGGCAATCATCGCCGACGACACCCGCCCGCACGCCGAGTGGATTTCGATGCCATCCACAGTGGCCTGCGTCGCGGAAAACTGGCCGCTGCTTGCAGGGGTGTTTGTTGTCTCCGGCGCAGTGTTTCTGCTGCGAAAACGGCTCCCCGCAAAACTGACACGCAGACCGGCCTATACGGCACTCGTCGCCGCGACCGCCGCGTGGCTTATCATATTCGTCGTGAGGGTGCTCCAGATCCCGCTGGAAATGGGCTTCGACTCCGACGCCCACCTGCTCTACGTGGACTACATCCTCAGCCATCACAGGCTCCCTCTGCCGGACTCCGGTTGGTCTACCTATCACCCGCCGCTCTATTACGTTCTGGCGGCAATCGGGGTCAGTCTCGGCGGCCTCCCCGGCATCAAGGGCGTCGCGTTCCTATCGGGCTTGGGAAGCGTGTGCGTTGCGCACGCGCTGGCGCAGAGGTTGTTCGGCAGCCAGAGCCGCCGTACGGTCATCGCCACCCTGTTCGCCGCGTCGCTGCCGATGAACATCGTCCTGTCGGCGTATGTGTCCAACGAGTCCACGCATGCTTTCCTTGCTGGTTTGGCGATCCTGACAGCGGTCTACGCGCTCTATCAGCCGAAGGGACGGCAGCTGACCTACGGCGCCCTAGGGTTGGCGCTCGGACTGTCGCTTTTGGCCAAGCAGACCGCCGTCATCATCGCCCCAGTGGTGCTAGCCGTCGTGGCGTGGAAGCTGGTGGTGGTTGAGAAACCCTCACGAACACGGACAGCCAAGCTGCTGGCGACGACACTAGTCCCGATGAGCGCTGTGGGGGGCTGGTTCTATATGAGAGATTGGATCCTTTACGGCAATCCGCTCTTCGGCAACTGGTCGTTGGTTAGAAAAGGGATCGGCTGGTGGCAGCAGCCTGGGTTCCATACCCCCGCCTACTATCTCTCATTCGGCGATTCGCTCATTCATCCATATCTGTGCGGGTTCCGTTCCTACTGGGACTCGATGTATTCGACCCTCTGGGGAGACGGCCAACTTGCGGGGCGCATCGGGATCAGCTACCGGCACATGCTGTGGAACTACGACCTGATGTCGATCGTCTACCTCCTCGCTATTCCCGCCACTCTTCTTCTGGGTCTGGGCTTCGTCAAGGCGATCAGGGAATCGATGACCTCGGAAGACCGCGCACTGCGAATGTCGATGGCTCTAATGGCGCTGCTTGTCACGGTCGTTGGGTCGGCGATGCTCGCAGTCACCCTCAAACTTCCCTACTACGGCCAGGCGAAGGCGTTCTACGGACTGGCGCTCATCGGGCCTCTGTCGATCCTGGCCGCCCTGGCGATCGGGAATGTGGACGACTGGCTGGCGGCGAGAAACCTCACGATCCTGAGGGCAGCGCTCTACGGCTGGCTTGGCACATTCGTCACATTCATATTCATGTCGTTCGGGCTTGCATAGCTCACCAGCGGGTGCTATACTCCAGAAAGGCTACATCCAACCGGGCCAGGAGACCAAATGCTCAAGGGCATCGCACACGCCGGCGGCGACGGACTGCCGGAGGACCGCTACGCAATAATCGTCGCGCTCTCGCAGCTCTCCGAGACGCTGGCATCGGCCGAGCCGAACGTTGCTCTGTCCGCAGCCGCCGAAACTGCGGGAGCGCTCTTGCGTGTCTCGCGGGCGCTTGTCTTCACGAAGGTCGCGGCGGACCAACTGCACATTGCCGGCAGCTTCGGGGCACCCATCGACCCAGACCTGGCGGCGGCATCTCACGAGATCGCAAGAGAAGCCCTTGCGACCAACAGCCCGATTGTGGTGACCAACGCACACGCCCAGACCGCTCGCCAGTTCAGGAAGCTTTCGGATGCGGGCGTCTCCTCGGTCATCTGCGTGCCAATGCGGGTCGCGAACGCGACCGTGGGGGCGATTGTGGCCCTCTCGGATGATCTCCGAGCATTCTCGCCGGCCGACGTCGAGCTGCTGCACGTAGTCGCAAGCCACGCGGCTCTTGCGGCATTTCGGGCCGATGAAGCAGAGGAGAAGACCGAGGAGGCCGACCGGCGCCGCGACGAGCTCATCCGCCTGGCCGACCGCAAAATTCAGGAGCTCTCGCTCCTGAATCAAGTCAGCGATGCGATGAGCTCAACTCTGGAGCTCGACGCGCTGCTGAAGATCGCGCTCGAACAGAGCCTTGCGGCGGCCAGAATCCGCCATCTCCGCTTATGGGGTAGCAGTAGTAAGTCGGCCGAGGGCCGTTTTTGGAGCCGGTTAGGG
>JBMFPI010000195.1:0-6751 GCA_049969195.1 Armatimonadota bacterium | reverse complement strand
ACCCAACCGGAGCCCACCCCGACCCACCACCTGCCGAGGCGCAACCGTCACCACTGCGCCACATCTATTCGGGCGCAGGCCGCATCGTCGCCGAATGAGCGAGCCGGCCGGCCGTAATCTGTTACCCGCCAGAGACAGTCGATATTGTTTCGTCCGCCCGCCGAACATCCGGCATCGATGCTCACATTGGATTCGGCGGTGTAACCCTCGGCGAGCGCCGCAAGTGTCGGGGCAGGTCCGGCGTCGGGTATGGGGAAACTCGCGGCGCCCGTACGCACAGGTACCATAACCAGTAGACAAAGAAACACCGCCCTCACCGAGCGGTCGACGACGCAGGTTCTCAAGAAGTCGAGCACTTTCCAGGTATATCAGACTGTTGCGATACGCACGGTTTCGGCGATCCTCCTGCTTGGTTAAGGAGCACTCCATCGCTGAAAACGCGGGGCGTGCGTTCTATTGCGACCTGGCATATAGTCAGAAGGCGGTGGGGAGCCGCCGCGGCGGCTCCCCACCAGCACGCACATCAGAACTGGTACTCCTTGAACGTGCCGTCCGTGAAGTTGATGCGGACGGCGTGAGGCGGGAAGAGTACGTCGGCAACCTTTACCCCCTCGACTTTGATGATGCCGGACATCTGTCCCGCACCGGATCGGGCGAGCTCGAGCAGCACGCCGGTCGAGGAAGTGAGTGCGGCGGAGGCGCCGGTCACGTCGCCTGTACCCTGATCGATTGTCAGGGTCGTAGTGCCGCTCAGACTTATTGTCGCCGCGACCAGGTTCAAGTTAGCTGTGATCCCTGTAGCAGTTCTGTTGGCGGAGAGGTTAAGCGAATAGGTCGGATGACCCTGCTTCACGAGCAAGCCCTGCAGCGACGCCGTGCTGCCGGGCTTGGGCCTTGCGTCGTTCTGTCCCGCTTCATACGACGCACTCAAGTTGATGCTGCCCTCAAAGTTAAGCCCGGTGTGCGTGTTGGCGTACTTGCCCATGAACGCAACGTTGGCCGGTATCGTCTCAACTGCCTCCGCGAGTCTAACGAACTGCGTAGTGCCGGTGAGGTCGCCTTCGATTGTTATCGTCTTCGAACCGGTTTTCACGACGATGCGACCGTCGGTCATGCTGAACGCAGTTGGGAAGTCATAGTGTTTCTGCCACTGTGCCGCGCCGGGCGGCGGCGAGGCGGCAAAATCGGCGCGGAACGCACCCGAGCTGCTGACCTGCGGGGTCACAAGGGTTCCATTGAATGTGATCGAGGTGTAATGGTCGGGATCCGCCCCGGAAGCAGCCAGGGTAACACTCAGCGTGATCGGGGTGGTGAAGTTCTTGTCCTTCAGGCTCGCCGTGCCGGCAAGCGTGGGGTTTGCGCCCGGCCCCTGGCCAAAGGAAACCTCTGGCACCACCATAGTGTACTGCTGCTGGGAGTCCCCGGTGAACGTCTGTGTAATCTCCCAGTTCGAACCTGTTTTCTTACCGACCACAGTGTAGACACCAGAGCTGCCCCCCAGCGACAGGTCGCGTTGAATACTGATCTGGTTCGGAGTTCCGGCACCTGCGTCTTGTATGATCAACCGGCCATCCGGATTCGTCCCGGTAACGATATATCTGCGGCCGAGTGTGAGGCTGCCGATTGTCAGATCGTCAGGGCCTCCCGCCATCAACATTCCCCCTATAGAGATCGCCGGGAGCAGGAGTTTGCCCATGTTCTCCGCGAGCGTCTGATACCTCGAGATAACCTGCTCCGTGAACACGTTCCGAAAGTCTACGAGCTCGGGGTCGAGCAGGGCCCTGAGAGGAGTTCCGGCTTCCTCGATTAGGGTCACGGTGTTCTTGGCCCGTGCCAGTTTGTCGTCTATCGTGCCGACAGAAGCGATCACATTGTTGATATCGGGCGCGCTCGCGTTGAGGCTGCCCGACTTGCCGAATGCAGTACCTGTGAAGATGCCTCCGCCAACCGAAAAGTCGGCATCAGAATGTGTCTGGGCGAACTGCCGCGCCGCGTTGAGGACCGGCGCTAAATCGTCCTGGCTGAACACCTTGTTTTTCGCGAAATGCTGGAGCGCGAATGCCTCCGCCGCAACGGACGTGGTCGGATCCGCAACATACTGGGCGCCGGATTCTACCACGACCGGGACAAGCGTGGAAAGTCTGTAGTCTTTGCCGGCGCGCTTTCCAGTCACTACGATTGCCAGGCTGAGGCCGGCCGGAATATCCTTCAGCTCGCACCAGCCGCCGCTCAGCGTGCCGGTCTTGATCAGATCACCGGTCTGGAAGTTGTACACGGAGACCACGGCTCCGTCATCAAGAGGAGCGACGAGGTTTGTTACAGCCCTGGTTGAACCTTGACGCGATTCCGACATCGCAGTTCCGACGGCAGTGTCGGCCCCCACCATTATGGAAACGCCCGGGGTTATGGCCTGGCCGCCACCGCCACCTCCGCCGCCCCCGCCGCAACCGGTCAGGGCAACTCCGGCCGCAAGCAAGAATGCCAGCAAAACCTTTCTCGACATCGTGACGCACACTCCTTTCCCTGGTGCTGTTCTGACGCACATTGTCGCCGGCGCCATTATGCTATCTGACAAGTTAGGTGTCGGAATGGTTCTTCCTCCTACTTATTATCGTACAGCACCTGGACTTCGTGCAGGCGCTGCTGGGAATGGCTACAGATGCACAAGCAAGATTTTTCCATCCAACGGGCCTGTTGCGATAGAACGTAGCGCGTGTGTTCAGCGATTCGACACTTCTTAACTAAACGGTGGAACCGCCGAAAACGCGGCCTATCGCAAAAGGTTGCTGTCCCGCGGGGAGAGTTAAGTCGAGTGGGAATAACGTGACGCCGAACCTGTTTCAACGTTCGGGCGCCGAGGGGATTGATCCTGAATCGAGTTCAGGATGACGGGGCCTCGGGCGTTCGCGCCCGCAGGACTGAGCCGATACATCACGCGTACACCCCAGGTCGGCGGAGTGGAGCCGTGCTATAATTCGCCTATGCGCAAACGCAGGCGTGACATTCCCAGAGAGCTGCCTATATTCGTGTTCCTTGTCCTGCTTTGCGCGGGGCTTTCGCTGACCACTCGCGCGTTCGCCAGCGCATCGAACCTGAAAGTGCTCGGCAGTGACGCAGCGGCCATAGGAATCATAGCGGTCGGGATGACTGCTGTGATTATCACAGGAGGAATCGATCTGTCGGTCGCGGCGATGCTGTCGCTTTCAACACTCGTGGGCGGAGGCATAATCTCACGGGGGTACACCCTGATCGGGTGCGGGGTCGCTCTCGGGGTAGGTCTCGGTTGCGGCCTTGCAAATGGGGTGTTGATAACCCGCATCGGCATGCCGCCCATCATCGCTACGCTCGGAACGCTCTACATCATTCAGTCTGCCGCCACGCTAATAAGCGGCGGCCAGTGCATCATTCTTGAGCCGAATCGAATAGCATTTCTGGGGACCGGGTTCGCCCCGCTTGTCATTATGCTGGCGGTGTTTGGACTGGGCGCGTTCGTGATGGGGTTCACTCGGGCCGGCAGGCACGTGTACGCAGTCGGTGGCAGCGAGGAGTCCGCAAGGCTGGTCGGGGTCGACCCTCGCGCGATCAAGACCGGAGTGTATGCCTGCAGCGGGTTGCTCTCGGCGCTCGCGGGGATCGTGATGATCGCGATAGGAAGCACATTTCAGGCCAACGATGCAGCGGGCTACGAGCTAGCCGCAATCGCGGCAGTCGTGATCGGCGGAACCAGCATTTCAGGGGGGCAGGGGTCCGTGTTGGGCACTCTGATCGGTGTAGGGATCAGCACGGTGCTGCGCAACGGAGCAGTGCTCGTGGGA
Organism: Armatimonadota bacterium; assembly: GCA_049969195.1. GTDB lineage: Bacteria > Armatimonadota > UBA5829 > UBA5829 > UBA5829 > CALJES01. Next base: position 2,936 of record JBMFPI010000195.1, on the reverse strand, counting down.
CTGGAGGCAAGATGGGCACAGGCCGTGATGGGAGCGGCAATACTCGCGGCAGTGGCTGTCGATAGAATGCGACGACGAGGGTCAGCCGGATGAGAGTCCTCGTCAGACTTGCACAGGTCAAGGAGTTTCCGGTCGGGATCCTGTTCGGGATCATCTTCTTCTGCTTCTTGCTGCGCGCGCCGGGGTTCGTCGAGGCGCGGGGGTTAATCGACTGCGCACGGCAGTACTCGTGCTACGCGGTGCTGGCAGTTGGGCTTACGCTCGTGATTGCCGGCGGCGGCATCGACATATCAGTCGGGTCGGTCGTGGGGTTCTCGGCGGTGGTTTTGGGTGCGGCCCTGTCGCGCACGCAGATGGGCCTCGGGGCGGCTTGTCTTATCGCGCTTGCCTCGGGATCGATCTTCGGGCTGATCAACGGGATGGCCGTCGCGCGCATGGGTTTGCAGCCGGTAGTCGTGACGCTCAGCACGATGGCAGCTGCGCGCGGGCTGGCCTATGTCGTCGCCGGACCGGGCATATCGTCGATCAGCCTGCCAGAAAGAGCGACGCAGCTCGAAAACGTGCTTTACAACACCTCCGCACCCGTCGTTCTGGCCGGACTGATTGCGGCGGCCGGTTGGCTAGTGCTGACGCGGACCGGGTTCGGAAGGTCAATACTAGCTACAGGCGGAAACGAAAGGGCGGCGTGGCTGTCGGGAATCGACGTGCCGAATGTGAAAACCGCTGTCTACTTGCTCAGCGGCACACTCGCAGGTCTGGCCGGCGTGATGACGGCAGGAATGATGTCAACGGCAACAACCGATGCCGGCCTCGGCTACGAGTTCGAGGCTATCACGGCCGTTCTGATGGGAGGAACGAGCATAACAGGAGGGGAAGCAACTGTTGTCGGCACTATAATCGGGGTGGCGACTGCGGCGACCATCAGCCGCGGATTCGGTCTCCTGGGAATCAGCGACCTCTGGCGGATGATGTGCCTTGGGCTGATCCTCATCGCCTCCGTGCTGGTGGACAAGCTGCGCCGCCGGATGATCGTGAGATAGAAAAACGTGTCCCACAAATTGGGCGAGCCGATGGGGAACTGAAGCAATGAAAACCAGACTCCTGGCAATAATCATATGCGCCGCTGCGCTGGTGGCTGTGCCGGGCTGCGGCAAGCCCGGAGCCGCTCCGCCGGGCAGGACAAAGCGTACTATCGTATTCGTGTTCAAGCTGGTGGGGATACCATATGCGAACGTGTGTGAACGCGGCGCCCGGAAAGCCGCGAAGGATCTCGGGATAAACGTCGAGTTCCTGGGACCGGCAAAAGGCGGAGACGTGGCCGGGCAGGTGCAGATTATCGAGAGCCAGGTGTCGCGCGGGGTGGACGCGATCGTGATCTCGCCTAATGATCCGAACTCCGTCAGGCCGGTTATTGCCAAAGCCATGCAGCGCGGGATCAAGGTCTTAACGTGGGACTCTGACGCGCCCAACACGCAGCGCATCTTCTACGTGGCGGCTGCCGACGATGTCGGGATCGGACAAGAAATAATGGATCGGCTTGCAGCCGAGATCGGGGGAAAGGGGAAAATCGGCATAATGTCCGGAGGACAGGGGGCGCTGAACCTCAATCAACACGTGGAAGGCGTCCTGAGAGGCCTGAAGAAATACCCGGGCGTTCAGCTTGCGAAGCCGATCGTTTACAACAATGAGCAGCCGCAGCAAGCGCAGTCCTGCGTGGCGGGCCTGCTGCAAAGACATCCGGACCTCGCGGGAATCGCTTGCGTGAATTCTCCGGGCCCGCCGGGGGCCGCTCGTGCCGTGATCGCGGCGGGTAAGGCGGGCAAGGTAAAGATATGGGGTCTGAGCCTGCCAAGCGAGAACCGCAAATACATCAAAGACGGCGTCGTGCACGGCCTGATCCTGTGGGATCCGGCGAAGCTCACCGAGATCACTGCCAAGCTTGTCAACGCCTATCTGGACGGCAAGAAGCCGAGGGACGGTATGCTCATTGAGGGCATCAGGCTTAGAGTGGCGGGCGACATCATCATCCTGCCGGGTGTCGTAATCACTCGAAATAACGTGGACCAGTTCGACTTCTGACGAAAAGGCGACCAATCCGGTCAGAGCATCTCAAGGAGCGCTGCGTGCTTGATCCTCAGGTTGAAGCAAGAATACTGGCTGCGCTGAATCACCAAGAAGGTGACCGTGTCCCCATCTGGGACTACATCGATAATCGCGCCATAGTCGACTATATCTGCCCCGGCTGGACCGACTACCACGCGGCTATGGTCAAGGTGTACCACGCTCTCGGGATAGACCTGTGCCGGGGCTATGGCGCGTCATATGCCGAAAGCGACAACGGGACGGTTTCGGAGTGCGACGGCGTGGTTCAGAGGAAGATCACCGGTCAGTCCAACTGGTTGGTCGATTACCCGATCAAGAATCTGGACGACCTCAAGACTTTCACGCGCGACCCGGTCGACGAGGAATGGGCCTCGCGAGACTGGATTGAGCATCTGAAAGCCGAGATCACCAGGTTCGAACCGCTGACCATGTACGTTCCCGGGGCCGGGTGCGGTTTTCACTCGACCTATGGCCTGATGGGACAGGAGCTTTTCTCGTATGCCATCTACGACGACCCGGTCAACGTCGAGCGCATCCTGGAGATCGAAACCGAGACGGCCTATCGGCTTGCGAAGGCGGCAGCCCGGGCGAAGCTATGCCCGATGTATTTCATAGGCGACGACGTGGCCTACAAGGGGGCGCTGCTTTTTTCGCCAGATTTCCTGCGAAGGACGTTCATTAGGTCGCTCGCGAAATGCATCGAGCCGCTCAAAGCGGCGGGAATCAAGGTCATTTTCCACTCCGACGGCTATCTGATGGAGATCCTGGACGATATGATCGACGCCGGCATCGACGGGCTGAATCCGATCGAGCCTCTTGCCGGGATGGACATC
>JBMFPI010000194.1:0-6768 GCA_049969195.1 Armatimonadota bacterium | reverse complement strand
GAAATCTCCCAGGTCGGTGAGAAATAGCGTCGTCTTAACGACATCCGCGAACGTAAAGCCTTCTGCAGCCAGGATCGCCTTCAGATTCGCCATCACCCGGTGAGTTTGCGCGACAACATCGGTCTCCGTCATCTGGCCCGTCTCGGGGTCCAGCGATATCTGCCCGGATGTGAACAGGAACCCGTTAGCCTTGACCGCCTGCGAGTACGGCCCGATCGCCTTCGGAGCGCCCGGTGTGTCTATTATGGTCCTCATAATTCACCTCCGCAGCCTGACGTGGGGCATTGGGCGCCGGGGACAATTTGGGCGATTCGTGCAATCGCTCGTTCCTGAACCGGTCGGAAAGCGCGCTGAAACCGACCAGCGGCACCGCCCCACGCGATTCGACCTGCAAATTATAGCACACGAAGCGCGTCGTTCCGGGTAATCGGCGCCTTTTGAAAACAGGCTGTTCCGATAAACGCGTTTGGGCGATTCTCCCGCTGAATCGACGATCCTCGAGTCGCCGAAAACGCCGGGTCCGCAGTGTCGCAACAACCTTGGGACCGCACGCTCCAGCGCATCTGGGCACTCCAATGCATAGGAGCGTGGAACGCCCACTCCCTTTACGGGAGAGGGCAGGGGTGAGGGTGTGCTGAGCTGAGTTGCCGGTCGTGAGGCGATGTGATAGAATTTCTTTGAATGAACGTCAATGATCCCTTCTGAGAGTAAGAGGATGCGCGAATGCCCCTTGTGGTGGGTGTCACTTTTAGAAGGGTGGGCAAAGTCTACTATTTCGACCCGGGAGAGCTTAAGCTCCGAGAGGGCGATTTTGTAATAGCCGAAACCGCGCGCGGCCTGGAATTCGGTGAGGTTGTCATTGAGCCGCGCGAGGTTCCCGACGAAGAACTAGTAGCCCCACTCAAGAAGATCACGCGGTTGGCCACTGGCGACGACCTGGAACGTGAAGCATCGAACCGCGAAAGAGAAAAGCACGCGATGGAGGTGTGCGAGCGCAAGATTGCTGAGCATAACCTCCCGATGAAACTGCTGGACGCCGAATGCGCGTTTGACGGTTCGCAAATCACATTCTCGTTCTCTGCCGACGGACGCGTCGACTTCCGCGAGCTGGTCAAGGATGTGGCCAGCGCGCTGCGCACAAAGGTCCAGCTTCATCAGATTGGGGTAAGGGACGAGGCGAAGCTGATCGGCGGCTACGGGGAATGCGGGCGGCCCCTGTGCTGCGCTACGTTTCTTTCTAGCTTCGAGCCGATCTCGATGAAAATGGCTAAGGACCAGAGCCTCTTCCTGAACCCCGCCAAGTTTTCAGGCGTATGCGGCAAGCTTATGTGCTGTCTGCGTTACGAGCACGATTTCTACAAACAGGCACAGAAACGGCTGCCGGCGGTAGGCGCCATTATCGAGCTCGAACGCGGAAGAGCTAAGGTGATAGACGTAAATGTGGTCACCAACATGCTGACGGTGGAGACGGAAGACGAGGTCCAGCTTCACATCAGCGCGGATCGGCTGAACCTCGAAGGGCTGTGCCGCAAGCACGGGATCGCGTGCAATATGACGGAGAAGAACTGCGTGCCCCTTACTGCCGGGGACGTAAACGGATCCGTCGAGGATAGCGAAGAGGAGGAGTTCTCGGAAGAGGAACTGGCCGCTGAGTTGCAGGTCGATCCGTCAGAGATTGCCAACCTGGTAGACGAAGACACGAAAGCCGCTGCGCCTCCGGCCGGCGGCCCCGGGCCGATCGGACATGGTGCGGAACTTCACTCCAGGCGAGACAACGGCGATCGCAGGCGCGGAGGGCGCAATCATGGCCGTCCGCGCAGAGGCGGCGGCGTTCAACGATGGCGCGACCCGGGTGGAGGGTCAGGGCCTCAGGTTGGTGGGTAAGCTATGCCGATCTATGAGTACCATTGTAAGCCCTGCGGCCGACGCTTCGAATTGTTGACCACGATAAGCCGTGCCGATCAGGCCGTCTGTCCCGGGTGCGGATCCGGGGAGGTCAGGCGGCTGATGTCGACCTTCGCGACGAGGAGCGTGGGCAGCGACGGTTCGACGTCGTCCTCGAGCTCGTGCTCGGGCTGCTCTTCAGGAAGTTGCAGCTCGTGCGGACGCTGCTAGCCGGATTTCTGGTCGATTTGGCCGAATCGATCGATCTCCACCGTTTGAAGCGCGAGGGAATTCGGAAACGCCGTCTTTACGTGCCATCGGAACAGCCTCTGATGGGAGAATTGGGTTCCTTGAGAACCCCGTCACGCTGAACCTGTTTCAACATCCAGGGGCCAAATGGATGGATCCTGAACCGAGTTCTGGATGACAGGGTCCGGGGCGTTTGCGCCCGCAAGATTGAGCTGGCAACTCAGGAATTGACCGCTTTACACGGAGGCTTGCTTCCTGCTATAATGACTCGCGTTACCAGGGCGGTTAGTTCAGGGGGAGAACGCTTCGTTGACACCGAAGAGGTCAGTGGTTCAAGTCCACTACCGCCCACCATCGGCTTCCTACCTGGGGGCTTGCGATAGAACGCAAACCCGTCGGGGTTGTAGGCGCATCAGCTCGGCGGGGAACCGCCCAAAACGCGCTGGTAGCAAAGTTTGCCTTCACGGCGTTGCAATAGAGTCGCGTATTCGCCGATTCTCGTGCTTAGTTGAGGAGCATCGGATTGCCGGGTGTGGGTTTTATCGCAATAACATCACTTTGCTTCACGATGTATTGCAACGAGAAGCGCAACTGCGGTATAATAGCAACCGGCGCCGCTATGCGCCGCTTGGTGTTTGAGAACTGCAGAAATTCTTCTGCGGAATTGTTGTGAGCGCTTGACACCGGCGCTGATGTCCGTTATAATGGCAGAGTTCGGGTGGCCTCAGGGCGCCCGGGCCGTAAAGTGCCGACACGAAAGGGGCGATTAGCACACCTTTTCTCGCAGCGTATGCTCGGGAGCAGCGATTAAGAACTAATTGGTGGACTAATGCCCTTCGAGTGTGTCGCGAAGGGTTTTTTTGCGCGCCGGGCGCGAATGCCAATTAGCGCGGCGGACAATTGCCCCGGCGGGGGCCTGGCCGATTTGCCCTGTCGGTATTCAGAAGGAGAATTAGTTTGCCGACGATCAGCCAACTTGTCAGGAAGGGGCGCAAGCCGATCAAGAAGAAGACCAAGGCGCCGGCTCTGAGAGGCAATCCTCAGAAACGGGGCGTGTGCCTTGTAGTGCGCACCGAAACGCCGAGAAAGCCGAACTCCGCTTTGAGAAAGGTTGCCAGAGTCCGGCTCACCAACGGCATGGAGGTGACGACCTACATCCCTGGGATCGGGCACAACCTTCAGGAGCACTCGGTTGTTCTGATTCGCGGGGGCAGGGTAAAAGACCTAGGTGGCGTGCGCTACCACGTTATTCGTGGCGCTCTGGACGCGGCCGGCACTGCCGATCGAAAAAAAGGCCGGTCGAAATACGGTACCAAGAAGCCGAAGTAGGGTGGTTTCAGGCTGTTGCGGTAAGCGCATAAGCGCGTTGTATCGCAACGACTTCTGGTCCCAAGGACTCGATGACTGAGATGCTGTGCCTCGAGAACCCTGGGATTATCGGCTGGTCTTGGGCCGACACTGTTTGAGTTTCGATTCATCCGGAGGATGGACTATGCCCAGAAAGGGTCCAGTGAAGAAGCGGGAGATTCCGCCCGATCCGGTTTACGGCAACCGGCTCATCACCCGCCTGATAAACAGGGTAATGACGTGTGGGAAGAAGAGCGTGGCGGAGAAGATAGTTTACGGGGCGCTTCAGATTATTGAGGAGAAGACGAAGCGAAAGGGCGTCGATGTCTTCGAAGAGGCGCTGCGGAATGTGATGCCCGTGATCGAGGTCAGACCCAGACGAGTCGGCGGTGCTACATACCAGGTGCCGGTCGAGGTGCGGTCCGACCGCAGGATCTCCCTTGCTTTGCGCTGGATTGTAACGAATGCACGCAAACGCAGTGGGCATACTATGATCGAAAAACTTGCTGGGGAGCTGCTGGACGCGGCTAACAACACAGGCGCTTCCGTTAAGAAGAAGGAAGACAGCCACAGGATGGCTGAGGCGAATAAGGCGTTCGCTCATTATCGCTGGTGATGCGTTGTAGAATGGCGCGCGATTTTCGGCGCCCTCGGGGAGCAGAATAACCCCACCAGATTGTTACGAGTCCGAAAGGGGGGCAGATAGGAGAAGGCAAGAGGATGATCGCGAACTGAGGGGACAAAGCCATATTTGGCTTGCTGCCCTGCGATCGAGCTTGCGTTCTGCTTTCCTTCGGGAGAAGTGTTCTGACGAACTGAAATGTCACGCGACTATCCGCTCGAAAAAACACGGAATATCGGCATTGCTGCTCACATCGACGCCGGCAAGACGACGACGACGGAGCGCATCCTGTACTACTCCGGCCGCATTCACCAGATGGGCGAAGTAGACGAGGGCGCCGCGACGATGGACTGGATGCAGCAGGAGCAGGAGCGTGGCATAACCATCACCTCAGCCGCTACCACCTGTTTCTGGCAGGATTGCCGCATCAACATCATAGATACCCCCGGACACGTAGATTTCACCGTCGAGGTCGAGCGAAGCCTGCGCGTCCTGGACGGCGTCATAGCTGTGTTCTGCGCTGTAGGCGGCGTCCAGCCGCAGTCGGAGACCGTATGGCGCCAGGCTAATCGCTACGGCGTCCCACGTATCGCGTTCGTGAACAAAATGGACCGCGTCGGCGCGGACTTTCTCAAGGTCGTCGACCGCATGCGAGACAGGCTCGGCGCCAATGCTGTGCCGATTCAGATTCCCATTGGGGCCGAGGAGAGCTTTGCGGGTGTGGTTGACATCGTCAGGCTCAAGGCCATACGGTGGACGGACGAGCTCGGCCGCGAATACGAGGAAACGGATATACCGGAAGACCTTCGGGCGACGGCCCTTGAAATGCGTGAGCACCTTGTGGAAAAGGTCGCGGAGATCGACGAATACCTGATGGAGAAATACATCGAGGGCCAGAAGATCACCCCGGAGGAGATCAAGGCCGGCATTCGCAAGGGCACCGTGACCAATAAGCTTGTGCCCGTTCTGTGCGGCGCCGCATACAGGAACAAAGGGATTCAGCCCTTGATGGATGCTGTCGTCGACTATCTGCCGTCCCCGCTCGACGTGCCGCCGGTTGAGGGCATCAACCCCAAGACGGGCGAAAAGATCACCCGTGAAGCGTCCGATAAGGAGCCGTTCGCCGCTCTGGCGTTCAAAATAATGAACGATCCCTATGTCGGGACGCTAACGTTTCTCCGGGTCTACAGCGGACAGCTCGCTCGCGGAAGCTGGGTCTACAATGCCAACAAGAACAAGCGCGAGAGGCTCAACCGAATCCTTCGCATGCACGCCAACCATCGCGAGGAAGTTCAGAAAGTGTTTGCGGGCGATATCGCCGCCGCGGTGGGCCTGGCGGAGACTACTACAGGGGATACCCTCTGCAGCGAACACGACCGAATCATCCTCGAAAGCATCCAATTCCCCGAACCTGTAATCTCGGTAGCCATCGAGCCGAAGACCAAAGCCGACCAGGACAAGATGGCCGCCGCGCTGCAGAGGCTTTCTAACGAGGACCCCACATTCAAGACCCGAACCGACGAGGAAACCGGCCAGGTCATCATCTCTGGCATGGGTGAGCTGCACCTCGAGATAATACTGGATCGCCTGTATCGCGAGTTCAAGGTAGAGGCCAATCACGGGAAGCCGCAGGTGGCCTACAAAGAGGCTATCACCAGGCCAAGCCGGGCGGAAGGCCGATACGTGAAGCAGACCGGGGGCCGTGGACAGTACGGCCACTGTATCATCGAAATGGAGCCTCTCCCGACAGGCTCCGGTATCGAGTTTGTAAGCAAGATAAAAGGCGGAGAGATTCCGGCGGAGTTCTTGCCGGCGATAAGGGCCGGTGTCGAAGAGGCACTGCAGTCGGGAGTGATAGCCGGGTACCCTGTGGTGGACGTCCGGGTAACCGTGACGGGCGGTTCGTTCCACGAGGTGGATTCGTCGGAGAACGCGTTCAAAATGGCAGCCTCTATTGCGGTTCGCGATGCAGTCGAGGCCGGTGCGCCGACGCTCAAAGAGCCCATTATGCGCGTTGAGGTGGTCGTGCCCGAGGAGTTTGTGGGCGATGTAATAGCTGATCTCAACGGTCGGCGCGGTGACATAACCCATATGGAGTCGGCCGCGGGAAACACCCAGGTGATCGATGCGAAGGTGCCGCTTGCCGAGATGTTCGGGTATGCCACGGCGCTGCGATCTATGAGCCAGGGCAGGGCCTCGTACACGATGGAGCCGTCGCACTATGAGATAGTGCCCGAACACCTGGCGGATCAGCTTGTTATGAAGATGACGGGCAGGCCACTTGTGCGAAAGTAGCGATTGCTGTAATATGATGCGGTTGCGCGCATAGAGGACTGTGGTTCGAGGCTCGCACGTGCGGCCGCAGGGCACAGTCGAGATTGGAACTTTCGACTTTTGACTCTGGGAGGATACTAAGATGGCTAAGCAGCGGTTTGAGCGAACGAAGCCGCACGTAAACATTGGGACGATAGGTCATGTTGACCATGGGAAGACGACGTTAACGGCGGCGATCACGGCTGCGCTGGCGACGAAGGGTTTGGCGCAGTATACTCCGTATGACAAGATCGACTCTGCTCCTGAGGAGCGTGAGCGTGGTGTAACGATCAACATATTTCATGCGGAGTATGAGACGGAGAAGCGCCACTATGCTCATGTTGACTGTCCTG
>JBMFPI010000193.1:0-6775 GCA_049969195.1 Armatimonadota bacterium | reverse complement strand
GTCCGAGAACCTGGTCGAGACGTTCACGAACACGCACGCCGAGTCGACCTCGCTGGTGAAACGTCTGGCTGCGTTGTAGTCCCTGGTCACGATCGCGTCCGAGTGTCGACTGCCGTAGGTGTTGATGTGGTCTATGGCGTCGTCAAGCCCCGCCACCACCCTGACAGCAAGGATCAAGTCCAGATACTCGGTGAACCAGTCGTCCTCGCTGGCTTCTTTCGCATCGGGAACCAGTGCACGCGTTTTTGGACAGCCCCTTATCTCGACACCCGCGGCGGCAAGCTGTTTGCACATACTCGGAAGAAACTCGGCCGCGACCTTCTCGCTCACAAGCAGAGTCTCCATGGCATTGCATACGCCCGGGTTCTGAACCTTGGCGTTAAACACGATCTCCTCGGCCATTGCCAGGTCGGCGGTGTCGTCTACATATACGTGACAGTTGCCGTCAAGGTGCTCGATCACCGGGATTGTGGAGTTCTCGATCACGGTCTGGATCAAGCCCTTGCCGCCTCGAGGGATGAGACAGTCGATGTAGGACTTCATCTTCATCAGCTCGAGCGCAGCGGCGCGATCGGTAGTCTCGATAATCTCCACCGCTCCGTCAGGGATGCCCGCGGCGAATATGGCCTCCCGAATGATCCTTGCGATGGCCAGGTTCGAGTTGATTGCCTCCGACCCTCCGCGAAGAATCACGGCGTTCCCAGCCTTGACACATAGGGCGGCGGCGTCGGCGGTAACGTTCGGGCGCGACTCGTAGATGATCCCGATCACCCCGATCGGCACGCGCACCTTTCGCACCTCCATCCCGTTCGGACGAATGTAGCCCTCGATCGTCTCGCCTATCGGATCACGTAGCGCGGCGATCTGGCGAACTCCGTCGGCCATCTGCGCGACCTTCTTGTCGTCAAGCTCCAGCCTTTTCAGCATAGCGCCGCCGATCCCATTTTTCTGCGCGGCCTCTAAGTCTCTGCGGTTCGCCTCGAATATTGCGGACTTGCGTGATTCTAACGCGTCCGCCATAGCCAGCAGAGCACTATCCTTGACCGCGCTTCCGATAGTTGCCAGCTTACGAGCGGCATCCCTTGCCCGTCTGCACTTGACCTCTACCTCGCTCATATCTCACCGCGGCCCCGTCAGCCGAAGGTTCACACCCCCAACACCAGGTTGTCTCTATGAATGACCTCGTCGAAATCCTTGTAGCCGAGTATCTTTTCGATTTCGGTCGAACGCTTCCCTTGTATGCGTTTGATCTCATCGGCGGCGTAGTTGACCAGGCCGCGCGCAACCTGGCGTCCGCTCTCGTCCACCACGGAAACCAGGTCACCCACCGCAAACGATCCCTCGCAGCCGACTATCCCGACGGCCAGCAGACTCTTTCCTTGCTCGACAAGCATCTTGCGTGCGCCTTCGTTGATCGTGAGGCTCCCCTTCACCCGACTGCCGAACGCAATCCATCTCTTTCGATGGCTTAACCCCGATGATCTGCTGACGAACCGCGTGCCCACGTCGGCGCCGTTTATCGCGTCGAGTATGACCCCGGGCCGTGACGACCGGGCGATCACCATTGTCACGCCGGAATTAGTCGCGATCTTCGCGGCCTCGATCTTGGCACGCATACCCCCGCTTCCGTAGCTGCCGGCGGTTGCTCCTGCCAAGGACTCGATCTCAGGCGTGATCCTGGTCACCTGGCGCACGAGGCGCGCGTTTCCGGGCTGCGGGTCGCCATCGTAGAGACCGTCGACGTCCGAGAGGTTCAGAAGCAGATCGGCATCTACGCACGCCGCCACAAGTGCGCTGAGCGTGTCGTTTTCCTCGAACCTGATCTCCTCCGTCGCGACGGTATCGTTCTCGTTCACGACGGGCACGCACCCAAATCGGAACAGCGTGTGCAAGGTATTGCGGGCGTTGAGGTATCGGACTCTGTCCCGGAAGTCGTCGCGCGTGACAAGCACCTGCGCGCACACTATGCCGTGCAGCGAGAACAACTCTGTATAGGTTCTCATCAGCAAACTTTGACCGACGGCCGCGCTCGCCTGCTGGTCCGGCATGTTTCGAGGACGTTCGGTTAGCCCCAGTCGTTCCATACCTGCCCTGATAGCCCCGGAGGTGACCAGCACGACGTCCTTACCCTGTTTTTTCACCGCGGCAAGCTGGTCAACCAGGTTGCGCATTTTCTCACGGTCCAGCGAGCCACGATCCGATACCAGGCTGCTTGTGCCGACCTTTACCACTATCCTGGCAGGTGACTTCTCTTTACGCTTCATCACGGAAATCGAACTCCACGCCCCTTATGGTCACAAGATCGCCGTCCTGGGCCCCCTGGTCCCTCAGAGCCTTGATCACACCCATCTTTTCGAGCTGCCGGTGCAGCCGCCGCAGCGCGTACTCGTTTTGGGTGTCCGTCCGGGCGACCAGCATTTCGACGGGTCGCCCCACCACCTCGAACCGGCCGTCGGCGATTTTTCGTGCCGTCCACGACTCTGCCTCGCGCTCGACGGTAAACCGCACTACATCTTCGGCGGGCTGCTCCTGCCGCGGCAGAGATTCGAGCCGATCGGCAATGCAGTACACAAGCGGCTGCAAGCCTTGTCCTGTGAGTGCGGATATCTCGAACACCTCCAGCCCTCGCTTCTCCAGCTCGGGTCTTACGGCACTGACCACCGACGCCGACCCCGGCATGTCGACCTTGTTCAGCGCAACGATCTGAGGAAGCGCCGCCAGTTTCTCGCTGTAGGCGGACAGTTCGTGATTAATCGTGTCGAAATCGTGCAGAGGGTCGCGGCCGCTCAGGCCCGAAGCATCGATCATATGAACCAGAAGGCGCGTCCGCTCGATATGGCGCAAGAACTGGTCTCCTAGCCCCGCGCCCTCGTGTGCACCCTCGATCAAGCCAGGCATGTCGGCGACTACGAATGAGCGATCTTCAACCTTGACGACGCCCAAATTCGGGACCAGGGTTGTAAAAGAATAGTCGGCAATCTTTGGCTTCGCAGACGAGATTCTCGATATCAGAGTCGACTTGCCCACGTTCGGATAGCCGATGATTCCGACATCCGCCAGGAGCTTGAGTTCGAGCCTGATCCGAACTTCCTCGACCGGCTCGCCTTTTTCTGCGAAACGCGGGGTCTGATTCGTCGAGCTTGCGAAGCTCGCGTTTCCTCTGCCGCCTTCGCCGCCCCGGGCTGCGACGCATCGAGCCCCCTCATGCGCCAGGTCGGCTATCATTCGTCCGGTATCAGCCTCATAAACGATTGTTCCAACTGGCACCTTGAGCACCAGGTCACGGCCGTTCCTGCCGTGTTTCTCGTTTGGTCCACCGTCGCCGCCGCGCTCGGCTTCATAGCGTTTCTTGTAGCGCAGATCGACCAGCGTGTTGAGTTTGCCGTCTGCCTCTATTATAACGCTTCCCCCGCGCCCGCCGTTGCCGCCCGAGGGCCCACCATGGGGCACGAACTTCTCCCGACGGAAAGCAACTATGCCGTTCCCGCCGTCTCCGCCTTTCACGATGATCTCGACCTGGTCTACAAACTGCATTCGGCGTTCAGAACAAGGCCATTGCGACAGAGCAAGGCCAAGCGTGTCTTCGGCGACCCGCCTGCCCGGGCAAGGACCTCAGGAGCACCGGAAAAGACCGGCTTTGCATTATCACAAGCCGTTGCGATAAACACATTTTGCGGCGATTCGCAGGCCTGGCTGAGCAGTATCGATTCGCCGAGAGCGCTGGGTTTGCGTTCTATCGCAACATACCCTTACCACAACCGGCCTCAGAAAAGGCAATTCAGTTCCGCGGGAGTCAGGCCACGCAGAACCTGTTTCAGCATCCAAGGGCCGCAGAGATCGATCCTGAATCAAGTTCAGGATGAGGCGGTCCCGGGCGTCTGCGCCCGCTAGACCGAAGAGATGCCCTCAGGATGACGAGCGTGTGCTAGATGGATGGCGACCGCTCTACATCGGTTCCACAATTGCGCCTGCGAACAACACCGAGCCGGTCTTGTTGTCTCGAATCGCACAGAAAAACGGTTGATCGACGACGAATTGAATAGCCGAAGGAGGCATTGCCTTCAATGCCATCTCGACCTTAGTTGCTGCGGTGGCTTCGGTTCCCTCCTCATTGACTTCGACGAACGTCTTGTGTGTCACGCTGGCGATGAAGACGTTGGGCAGCGGTGGAATCGGGCACATAGCGCGGAAATCCGCCCGATCCGGGTCGAACGCCACGCCCATACCCAGCGCCGTCAGGGCTTTCTGAAGCTCCGACTCAAACTCGATCCTGAACCGCGGCAGCGACAGATCAACCTCGACGCTGCTGAAGTTCTGCATCCACTTCTCCCAGTTGGCGACATTGAGCTTCTTGATGAACGCAGCCAGACTGGAGTCTTCGTCCGGCAGGAATATATACATACTCAGACGGCCCTTGCCGTAAGGCAAGCTTACGGCTCTGAACCCGTCGCCCGGAAGATAGCGCATCCTGCCGGAGCGGAACATCATAGGCACCCGCTTCGTGAACCCATCAAGCAGTCTGAAGTCGGCCATATGAGTGTCGCTGGGGTCGAACCGTTCAGACCACGTCCCCTTGAAGTAGACCGAGTTGATCAGGAACAGGATTGAGCGCGGACCGATCTGTTTGACAATCTCCTTGATCTTCCCGCCGGTATGATCGCTCACCCAGGAATTGATGGTCGGAACGGCATTCGGGCTGGCGAAGTCAAGGCTGGTGACCTCGGCCTGATAGTAACGGCGGTTCCGCTCTATGAAATCCGGCTTGAACCTGATATCTTTGCGCGCCCACAGCGAGTTGGCGACTTCGAGTCTGACGCCCGGGCCTGGGCCTTTGAGGTTGGCCAGAAACGCCGCGCTCGCCTTGTTGAGCTCCTCGAGGTTGATTCCGTTGAGGGACAGCACCTTTGCCATCGCCTGTTTTGTGCTACCGCTCGCGCCGTTATACGTCATCGAAAGCGCCAGCGCCACGCTCGCCGGCGATATGAACACGTTCTTGTCTTTGTGCTCGGTTACCAGCTCTCGGAACAGGGCGAACGCGAACCGGGTGTTGGCCGAGATGAGCCGCTTGTCTACCGACACGTCGCTCTCCTTCGGCTCCTCGGCCCGCGCAAGAAGCATTAGCGCCGCGCCCGCGCACAGTACTACCGGCACGCCGACCAGGACCAATCGCCTCGCCATGGCAATCCCTCCCTGTCAATTGCCGGACTTTCTCAGATCGTTATGATAGGCACGTTTTCGGCGATTCTCCCGCTTATTCGAGGGACGTCGAGTTGCCGAAAACGCCGGATTTGCATTGTGCCTCAACAACGCGCTTTCCCGGCCCGACTTCAGTCTTGTGGCAGTACACGAGCTTCGGTCAAACACCCCGATTGCCCATCAGTCCAGCGGAACTGCCAATAATCCGCGTCGGAATGAATTTCCCCGTGTAGAGCCTCCCAGAAAGTGCAAAAGGGAAGGGGACGCCGTTGGGCGATCCGTCCTTCCCCGGAGAGTCGATATTCCAACCCGACCTGTTCGCTGCCCTGCACCTGCAAGGAATCGGTCCGGCATTTGCTATTCCCACTTTCGTCAACAGGGCCGCAGGGCTGCGTTAGGATGCGTAACCACGCTGTTGCGATAGGCGCGTTTTCAGCGATTCTCCCGCTCAGTTGAGGATCGTCGAGTCGTCGAAAACGGCGGGTTTGCGTTCTATCGCAACAGCCCCTTTCTAGCCGGCAGTCACGGGATATACGCTAACTCGCCTCCTGCCGCCCGAGGTTTCGAACTTGACGATGCCGTCCGTAAGGGCGAACAGCGTGTCGTCCTTGCCCCTGCCGACGTTGCGGCCCGGGTGCAGCGGCGTCCCGCGCTGCCGAACCAGAATGCTGCCCGCGGTGACCAACTGCCCCGCGAACTCCTTGACGCCCAGGCGCTTCGCGTTCGAGTCTCGACCGTTTCTGGTACTTCCTACGCCTTTCTTGTGTGCCATAACCTGCCTCGCCAGGATCTGCGCCGGCTGCATCTGGGCGCCGGCGCACGATCTATGACTTTATCTCCTTGATCGCCACGGATGTCAGCAATTGCCTGTGGCCGAACAGCCGCCGCTCGTCTTTCTTGGGTTTATAGGTGAAACCCCTGATCTTGCGGCCCTTGTAGTGGCGCACCACTTGGCCGATAACTTTGGCTCCCGGCACATACGGAGAGCCAATCCTGACGTCGTTATCATCGGAGACGAGCAGGACCTTGTCCAGAACGATTTCTTCTCCCTCCGGGACCGCCACCCGGTCCACCGCGATCACGTCGTCCTGTGCGACTTTGAACTGCCTGCCTCCGGCCTTGACAATGGCGTACACCGCTAACCCCCGTAGTAGTTTCTGATAGACACGCTAAAGGACTTCGACCCCGTATCTCGGGGTCTGCCTAGCGTTACTAGCAAAAAAACGATCGACAAGAAGGGCATTGGAACTCCCAATGCCCCATCTTGATCGGCTATATTTTATCAACTGCGCAGCGCTTTGTCAAGCGCGACTCCGGCCGAGGTTGTTGCGATAAAACTCAAACCCGGCGTTCTCAGCGATTTGACGCTCCTCAACTGAGCGGAAGCTTTGCTGAAAACGCGCCTATCGCAGCGGCTTATCGACAGACACGACCTCCCCGAACGAGTAGGACCTGCGAATCTCCGCTAGCTTCGCCTTGACGCGCCGTCCAACGTACTTGCCCCCGTTTTCCAGCTCCACCAGATAGCCGTCGAGCCAAGCGCTTGCCCTGGGCAGCATCGAGAACGCATTGCGCACAA
>JBMFPI010000192.1:0-6874 GCA_049969195.1 Armatimonadota bacterium | reverse complement strand
GGAGTTCGAGGGCCTGGACACGGCCAACCTAAGTGGTGCACGCAGATTTTCTCCGGGTGCCCCCGCTGACGACCCCGTCATTGATGCTCTGAACCTTTTCAGATGGGCGGCATCGAGCCGTCAGATAAGGCTCAAACGCGCGCTGCTCGTTCAGGAGATCGCTCGCGCCGCACTGAAGCCCCGCGGCGCCGCGCGTCAGTCCGTTTCGGGCGCCTGGTATGACCGAGCCGTGATCAGGCTCCGCGAAGAGCACCTGCGTGAAATCGCGCTGGGGCTTCAGTCTGATCGAGAACAATACGAAAAAACCTTCCGCAAACTAACCAGGCCCGAGCAGGATGCGGTCAAGCGCATCCGCCGGACTCTGTTCAATCCCGGACAACGAGGTTGTTCCGATGGAAACCAAACCCGTCGTTCTTGGCGACTCGACACTTCTCAACTAAGTAGGCGAATCGCCAACAATGCGCTCATCGCAGTAGCCTGGGGATAACAGGTCCATACACACCGATATGATTCGCACGCGACGCCTGCAAAAAGACTACGAGAAGGTTATCGCCGAGCTTTCTGCCAGCGAGCTGGTTGCGGTAAAGCCGCTTGCCGGTGACCCGCCCAACCACTACCGCGTGACCTATCACCTCAACGGCCTCGCGTGGGACGAGGAAAGCAAAGGCGTGAAACCGGTAACCGAACACGTCGTCGAAATCTTTCTTCCGATGGGTTATCCCAGACAGGCACCGCGCTGCATTATGCGAACGCCGATCTGGCATCCGAACATCGGCGACTACGTATGCATAGGCGACTTCTGGTCGGCAGGGGTTGCGCTCGTTGACATCATCGCGCACATCGGCGATATGATCCAGTATCGAAGCTACAATCTGACAAGCCCCGTGAACAAAGAAGCCGCCGCGTGGGCACGCCGCAATGAGAAGTCTTTTCCGGTTGGCACTCGAACGGTTGTCGCACCGGCCGGCGATTCCTCCAACACCGACGGCGCGGTCCGGCTTTCGCAGCCTCGAACACGGCCCGACGAGCTAGAGATCACCCTCGGCCCGATCCGGGACCGCGATCTGTAAGGGCTCAGAAGCTCGCTCGACGGGTTCAATCGCGCAGCCCGGCTCAGCACGTCTCCGCCGCGGGGGCACGTGAACTTATGACCTCAGGCCCGTTGCGACAGGCGCGTCCTCGGCGATCCTCCTGCTTAGCCAGGGAGCGTCGAATTGCCGGAAACGCCGCCTTTGTGTTCTATAGCGACAATCTACAGGCCCCACTCCAAGCGCCGGGCAACATGCCCCGCAGAACTCGCATCCGGGGCAGCATGCCCCGGACGATCAGGCATGCTACCCCGGCACTAGAACTCCCTCTCCCTCGACAGGAGAGGGTCGGGGTGAGGGTGATAAACATCACGGATCCTGAATCAGGTTCAGCATGACGGCTTCACGGCTGTTTGGTCCCGCAAAACTGAACTGATGCCCTCTTACTATCAAGATAGCGTCACCAACGGCTATAGTGGTAGAATGATTGGTACCGGCGGCAATCCGCCGCTGCCGCGACCAGGACTCCAGGCAGAATGCGGGCATTCTCGACTCCGACACCATCAGGTTTGATACGGGCCTTTGCGCTGACCGCGTTGCTTGTGGTTTCGACCGCACCAGCCCGCGGGGCGGAGACCAAAGCCCGAATGCTTTACCGCCTGGCTGAATCATCACCGACCCGCTTGAGAGACCTAGCGACAGCCACGGCCAGGCAATACCCGACCGAGTCGGCCCAGCTTGTGCTCGACCTGGTCCTCTACGAATGGGCTTCGCATCTATCAAACAGCCCTTCAGACTTTTCGACCTCGAACACTATAATCTCAGCCCTGACCGCGACATTGGGTGACCGGACCCTCGAGTGGGCTGTTGATTACTTTTCACGCAAACCCGAGGCTGAGATCCAGGGCGCGCTGCCGAGCGGAGACGATTCCCGAGTGCAGGCCCTGCTCGATCTAAAAACGCAGTTCAAGGCCGCTTTGGCATACAAGGAATCCTCGCCGCTGAAGGCAGTGAGTGCTCTCCAGGAGGCCGCGCGCCTGTGCCAGAAGCTGTACCTCGACATGTCGGAGGCGCTGATGCTCAGGCTGCTGGGAGATCATTACTGTTACGACCTTGCGCGCTACCCGGCAGCAGAGGCGTGTTACGAGCGCGCGGCGTGGACTCTCGGAGCTTATCGGTGCCGGGCTGCGGTCGCGGCAATCCACGACGACTGGGGCACGCTCAGCCTGCAGCTCGGCAAGTACGCGAACGCTACTGAGCATTTCACTGAAGCAGCGAGACAATGGGAGCAGCTAGCGAACAAGGATCCGAGCCGATACAAGTATCGCGACCTGGCAGGCCGGGAGTATATGAAGGCCGGTGAGGCTAAGATGGCTGCCGGAGACACAACTGGTGCGCTCGAGCTGATGCGGGCCAAGGGTCTCACACATCTACAGAACTGGGCGGAGGCGACAAAGTCCTACGAGCTGCTTATCAGGAGCCTAATCAGAGTAGCCGAAATACGCCGGGTGCTCGGGGACCCCGCCGACTCCTTGGGACTGCTCAAGCAAGCCCAGAGGGCGTGCGAACGTGAACGTAACCCGCTCTTAACAGCGGCAGTGTACGAGGACCTGGGCAAGACCTATGCTGCCTTGAACCAGAAATCGAATCAAATTGCCGCGGCCGGCAAGCGCGCTCGCACCCTCAAAGATGCGGCGTCGGCAGGGGATATCGCGTTCAGCAAACTCGGAAAGCGTGGAACCTTTGATCCGGCTGCGGACGCTCCCTTACGCACCTCGGTCGAACTCGGCGCGGCCGCTTATCAGGAGCTGGGAGCCTACGTGCGGTCGGCGGAGCTCTGGAAAGGTCTGACAGAGTACTATCGGAAGACAGGCTCGATTGAAGACCAACTTCGCTGTATGCGCGCGCTCGGCGCCGTTCTGGAATTGGACGGCAAACCCAGAGAAGCTCTGCAGGTCCGGCTTGAAGCCGTTACGGTCGCCAGAACCGCCAGACAGAGCGCGCTTGCGGCCGAGATCGTGCAGGACGTGGTTCAATCTTTCATTTCAGTCGGCGATGTGCCCAATGCGCTTGAGGGCCTCAAAGAGCTGGTGCCCATAGTGGAGGAATCGGGCAACACACGTGGTGCGGCACGGGTGCTGGAGTCCAGGGCGGCACTCCTGGTCGAGAACAAGAACTACGAGGCCGCTATAGCAGACTACAAGAGCGCGAGGGCGCGGTATTTGGCTGAGGTAGGCGACGTCTGGTCGGCCGCGCAGGTTGCGCTGAACCTGGCCGAGGCTCAGCGAGTCGTCGGGGAGGCTGATGAGTCTCGGGCAACGCTCGAGGGCGCGATACGGGACATTGAGAACTCGTACGCTACCGAAGGAAACCCGGCGGACACGAGCGAGACGCGGTCAACCATACTTGCTACGTTGTATCGAACACTGGCCTCCGCGTACATTCACGACAACAAGCCGGACGCAGCCTCCGAGCTCTTCAGGCGGGCGCGCAAGTACGCGTGGTTCGCGAGAACCGTATCTGAAATGCGCAGCGACACCTCGGATCCCCAGACCGCTGGCTGGGCAACCGCAATTGACGTGGTTCTGGCCGACGGTCCTTTTCCCCCTGGTGAAGGCCCTGGTGACAGAGTGCTTGGCGAAGACTGCGCCGCATTTGTCCAGTCCTGCTGGTGGTTGGAAAGGCAGTACCCTCGCGAATACAGCATGCTGCCGATCGACCCGCTCGTGCTTCTGAAGTCCAGAAATCAGATTCCGCGGGAAATCTTGACGGTCGAGTTTCTGATCACGGACTCATCACTTTATGCCTTCGTGTGCGGGCGAGAAATCTCTGTGTGCAGGCAGATCCGGATAGCCAGGAACACCGTCGAAGCTACGGTGAACAAGTTGCGGCGGACTCTGCGCAACCTTGAGGAAGGCCTCAGCGCAGGGATACCCATTCCGCCTGTGACCGATTGGCGCGAGTCTTCGTTCCTTGAAATCAAGGAGCCGCTAGTAGAACTCTACGCACAGCTTGTCGCGCCCATACGCGAGACCTTCGTGGGGCACCGCCGGCTTGTTTTCGCCCTGCCGAACGATCTCGCGGGCCTGCCGATGCACGCGTTGATATCTTCCGACACCAAGTCCGGGCCCGTATTTCTGATCCAGGAATACGAGATCAGCTACCTGGCAAGTGGAACGCTTGACAACCTAATCGGCCAATATGCGCGAGCAGTTGATCCCAGGACAGACTGGGTGTGCATATTTGCGGATCCGGAGGGAAGTCTTCCGGGAGCACAGAGGGAAGCTCTCAGTGTGAAGAACGCCTACATCGCCAGCCGCTGGTACGTCGGACCGAACCGGGCGACCGCGACCAACTTCCTTAACGAACTCAAGCAGGGAGGAGTGATTCACGTCGCAGCTCACCATCGAATCGACCCCAGTCCCTACGGGTTTGAGCTGCTACTTGCACCTGATCAGAGCTCGGACGGGACAGTTGGGCCTCAGGAGCTGCTCAGAGTATACAACCCGAACCTGCAGCTTGTTACGCTGTCGGCCTGCGACTCGATTGGGTCGTCGGACCCGATATCTTCCGGCCCGGTACGGGCTGCTGAGCTGTTCTCCCTGATTGGGGCGCAGTCCGTGCTCGGGGGATTATGGAAGGTTTCCGATGACGCGGCGTCGGCGGTGATGGGAGAGTTTTATCGGGGTCTGAGCCGCGGCAAGCCTCGAGCCGAGTCCCTGCAGAAGGCCCTGTTGGGTGTGATAGAATCTAAACGGTATGCGCACCCGTTCTACTGGGCGTGCTTCGCCCTCTACGGGAATCCCAGGTAGACGCGCCGTCTGCTTACCGCATTTTGTTGTGTTGCACATAAGCCGGGCTGTTTCCCTGGATGCGTTTTGGTTTTGACGCTACAACTTCCATAGTCAGAGGCGTTGGCATTGAACGCTCAGAGGCTGCTGGCGGAATACATAAGCTCGTCGAGCGAGGATAGCACAAGACAGTGGGAAGCTCTCTCCAGCGCGGTGAGAGAACTTGTACACAGGTCCGTCAGCAAACACGAGATCAGCGACCTGGAGGATTTTGAGGAAGAATGCGTGGTCGCTATCTGGAGCAAGATAAGCCTCCTGCGGGCGGACCCGCCAGCCGGCGGCCAGGGAATTGAAAACCTCGAAGCATTTGTTCGGCAGACCGTACACAACCGTTACTGCGACGCCATTCGCCGAAAGCGCCCGAAGTGGTACAACCTCAAACTGGAGCTTATGGAGATCTTCTCCGGCAAGACAGGCGTCGAGGGTTTCGCCATGTGGCAGAACGGGGACACCGGCGCCAAGCTCTGCGGCTTCGCACAGTGGAAAAATCGAAGGCCCGCTTCAGCCAGGTGCCGCACGCTTGCAGAGAACCTGGCCAATTTCCGAGCACAGTATTTGGACAATCGTGATCCCTGCGAACTACCTGCCCACGAGCTTGCCGCCGCCGTGCTCGACTACTGCGGCGGACCGGTTGAGATCGACACTCTAACTAGCTGCATCGCCGACATGGAAGGGGCGCGGACCGAAGAGCCTTTATCTGTAGACGCTGTACCCGATCCCGACGGCGAGTCCGGCGCACCAATTGACTGGCTGATCTCACCGGACACGAACGTCGAGCAGCAAGTTGTGGACGCCTCGTGGTTCAGCCACGTCGTGGCCTGGTTCTGGAAGGAGTTCGGGGAGCTGTCTCTCAAGCAGCGAAAGGCCATACTTTACGGAATGTCTGCGGAACAGGTGATGGCCCTGGGGTCGGTGGTCGGTCTCGGTGAGGTGGCAAAGTGTCTGGAAACGGACCGGCATCAGTTAGCGTCTCTGATAGCAAGACTGCCGCTGCCGGACGCAGTGACGGCCCAGGAGCTGGGGATACCAACTCGTGCCGTTCCCAGCGTGCGTTTCAAGGCCTGGGGCAGGATCCGCAGACGTACCAGGAAATCCGCACTCGCCGGGGAAGAGTAGCGGGCCGGCAGAGGTCGGTTCTGCCGAACCCGGACACGGCGCGAAAGGAATGATCGCTTGCACGAACCGAATAGAGTTTTGCCCCATTCAGCCGAGATTCAGGGTAAGACCGGGAAATCAGTCGCGTCTTGACAATAATGGATAATGGTCTAGCAAGATGAGTTGTATTGATATTACGGAGCTGGAGAAGTTCCTGGAAGGCAAAATTGAACCAGACCGGCTGATCGCTGTGGACGAGCACTTGAGCGGATGCACATCGTGCAAGGCCGCTCTAGACAGCCTCGCCTCGCGCCGGCGTGCGGTTGCATCTTTCGCTGCAGAGCTGATTGGAGTCAGCGACTGCCCCGACTACCAGCAGCTCTCCGCCCTGATAGACGAGAGCCTCGATGCCGATGAGTCGAGACGACTTCTGGCCCACCTCAATATGTGCGAACTATGCAGCAGAGACGTGGAAAGCATACGGGCGCTCCGGTCGCAGGCACTCTTACGCGGTGCTGTGCACGTACACCCGCGCACGGCTCGCCGCGCCGGGGTGTGGGCAGGAAGCTGGTGGAAGAAAGTTGTCGGCGCAGCCGCGGTAGCCGCAGTGGTTGTTGTCGCGGCTGTCACATACGTAGGCCGACCGGCTTCGCAGCACCCCGCGCCGCCGAAGGCACCGGCAACGACAGTCGTAACCCACGCGCCGGAACCCGTCCAGCCCAAACCCGAACCGACAGGCAAGCCTACACAGGTGCAGCCCGGACTCGTCGCACAGGGGCCCGACACTCGCCGTCAGGTGCCGCCCGCGCCGACGCCCCTGTTGAAAGACGGCAGATACCAGCTCGTGAAGGCCGGCGGCAGATATGCAATGGCCAAGATCGACGGCAAGTTGATTAAGAC
>JBMFPI010000191.1:6297-6879 GCA_049969195.1 Armatimonadota bacterium | reverse complement strand
ATCCTACACTGCCGCTCGACCAAGTCGCGCCATCGTAGCTTCTGTCAAGGTGGGGGCGGTTTGACGCTTACGCTGCTGTGCTAGACTTGAGCCGATATGGCATACTATCTGAACAACATCGACTTCGACAAACACAACGAGGAGGTTCGGGCGGTCTGGGAAACCTATCACGCTCGCAAGCCGTTCCGTGTGCCGGTGATCCTGGGCGTCAACCCGAGAATCGTTCTTCTGAACCCAGCACTGAACCCCGAGGGAATCCAGTTCGCCGACTGCTGGCAGGATCCCGACCTGATGGCCGAAGTTCAGCTAAGGACTCAGAGCTACATCAGGCACAACCTGCTTCAGGACGCCGAAATGGGGCCGCCCAAGGACGGGTGGAGTATAGGTCTTGATACCCAGAATACTTACGAAGCGGCGTGGTTCGGGGCGGAGGTGGTATTCCGCGACGGCCAGGTGCCCGTCACCAGGCCGCTTCTTCGGGACGACAACAAGCGAATGCTATTCGACCGCGGCCTGCCCGATCCATTCACCGACTGCGCGGCGGCCGCGAACTGGCGCTTCTACGAGCACATGATGGCGAAC
>JBMFPI010000191.1:0-6287 GCA_049969195.1 Armatimonadota bacterium | reverse complement strand
ACAGGTATGTCCGCGACGGGCGCCCCGTGGTTTCGGTGGCACCTGCCGGGCTTGGAACGGACGGCCCGATGACCGTCGCCGCAAACCTGCGCGGAACTACCGAGCTCTGCCTAGATATCTACGAGGACCCGGACTACGTGCGGGAACTTCTGAGTTACATAACGGAGGCTACCATCCACCGCATCAAGGCGACCAGGCAAGCCCTCGGTTACGAGATGAAGCCTGCAGCGTGGGCGTTCGCCGACGACAGCATCGAACTTCTGTCCGAACAGACGTACCGGGAGCTCGTCCTGCCGTTTCACAAGCGTCTTCTGGCTGAACTGGCAGGCGAGGGCCCGCACAGTGTGCACCTGTGTGGTTCGGTCGATCATCTGATGCCCACGCTGAAATCCGAGCTCAACATAAACTTTTGGGACGCAGGCTTCCCCGTCAACTACCGCAAGGTGAGGCGGGATCTGGGCTCCGACTTCCAGATCGCCACCGGGCCTACGATCTCCACCCTGCTGCACGGGACCCCGGAGCAGGTCGAGAGCGAGGCCCAGCAGATCCTCGAGTCCGGGATCGCTGAGGGAGGCAGGTTCATATTAAGGGATGCCAACAACCTGTGCCCGTGCACGCCCGTGGAAAACGTCGCCGCGATGTATGAAGCCGCAAAGAAGTGGGGCAAGTACTGCTGAGAACTCGAGCATTCCGCGGGGCGCGCGGTCAGATGAAACCTGAAAGGGAAGGGCGCGTCTAAAACCATGTCCAGTAAACCGGAGGTGCCTTTGGACGGGCGCGCTGATTACGATTTCTCGGCCTCTAACGAGATGCTCCTGGAACTGTGCAAGCGGCAGGATCAGGAGGCACTTCGTGTACTGTTCCGTAGGCACGAAAAGCCCGTCTACAACCTCCTCTACCGGATGCTATCTAACCACGACGACGCGGAAGAAGCGCTCGCCGAGGTTTTCGTCAAGGTGTGGCGGGCGGCCGGAACGTTCAAGGGCGATGCCAAATTCACTACGTGGCTCTATCGCATCGCGGCGAACACGGCGCGGGACTTCCTCAGGTCCCGGATGACCAAGCGAGAGGTTTCGTTGGAAGATGTGGTCGTCGGCGATGTTCAGGCGGCGGAGCGCGTTCAGGCCAAAGGCATTGATCCGGAAGAATGTGCAGTAGCGGCCGAGGACCGGGCACGCGTATTGAGGGCGATGAGCGAGCTCAGCGAGGAGGACCGGCTTCTGGTCAGCCTCTATCACTTCCAGGAGCTCGGCTATGACGAGATCGCTCAGATCGCCAATGTTCCGCCGAACAATCTGAAGGTCAAACTGTTTCGTGCCCGGCAGCGGCTAAAGAAGCTGTGCGCCGGACCGGATGAGGATGGTGTCGGAGATGAAATGCGAGGAAGTGCAGCCGATTCTTCTGGACTACGGCAGGGGGCTTGTGAGTGGTCCGGAGGCGCGTAGGCTGAAGGCACATCTTGATAACTGCAAGCAGTGTTCCGATCTGCTTGCTGAGGAACTGGCGTTCTGGCACAGGCTTTCGGCTCTGCCAATGGAGGAGCCCAGGAACGACGTCTGGGCGCTGGTTCGCACGAGGACGCGCCCCAGGATGCTCCGGCTGCCCGCGTGGGCGCGAGGCTTCACAGGCACGCGGGCGGCGCTAAGACGAGCGATCGCAGCAGCGGCCGTAGCTGTTGTTGCGGCCGTGACCGTGTATAGCTTCGCTGTTCTGCCGCCTGACCAACCCGGGGCCGTCCAGGCGCCGCCTGCGGGAGTTGTGACGGTCAAGTGGTCGGACGACCCGCTTGGAGGTCACGCGGACGCACTCGTTGAGTGTATGGACAAGATGTAACGCTGGTTGGTCCGAGATGCTGAAGTTAGGTTTTGCTATCCGCATAGCTGGAAAAACCGCCCTGATATTCGCAGCGCTAGCGCTGGCGACGTGCGCCTGGGCTGAACCGACGGATTTCGGCCCGGCTCAAAGGGACCGGATGAAGGCTCTTGCGGCTGAGATGCGCGGAAAAATGGAACGTGCGCGCTATGAACTCCTGCGCGCACGTATGGATCTCTTCCAGGCGTATAGCGTGTACGACCTAGATGAGCGCAAGGTCAGGGCGGCGCTCGACAGAATCGGCCGGGCACAACTGGCTCTCCTGAACCTGCACCTGGATAACCAGATCGAGCTGCGCCGAATCTTGAACGAGTCCCAGTTCAGCGAGTTTCGCAGGAGGATGGAGCGTTTCGGCAGGCATATGGCAGGCGTTTTCGGACCGCACAGTGATGGGCCGATGGGCAGACTGCCCGATATGGACAGGCCACCTGATAGAGAACTGCTGGAGCGAATCGGCGTCGGGGCGGATCAGGCCAAGCGAATCTGGCGAGAGGCCGACTCGACCGCGGCGAAGGCGATCGTTGACAGGCTCGTTCGGGAGTCCAAAAGGCTGATCGACCTGTACACACGTTACGACCTGGACGTGGACGCGGCACGCAAGTTAATAGACAGCATCCACCGTAGCCAGATGGACCTGGCCGAGTTGAACCACAAAAACCAGCAGACGCTCAGGGCCGTGCTGACCGAGCAGCAATTCGAACGGCTGCAGCAGGAGATTTCGAAAAGATTCAGACCGGGCCAACACCGCCGGCGGGCGGGGCGGTTTTGATGCACGCCTGTTGCGCCGTCAGAAGCCGCCGGGCGGAGCCGTAACGCGTTAGAAGTCTGCAACTCGGCTTCCACGAGGCTGTTCCGACATGTAACGCAAACCAGGGGTTTCCGGCGATTCCAGGCTCCTCAACTGAGCGGGAGAAACGGCGGAAACGCGCCTACGGCAACAGCCGGGCTTCCACGGCTCCTCCGATCTCCCTCAGGATGTAGGCGGCACGCGTGTTTACCGGGTCGATAGTGAGCGCCTTGTGCGCCTCCTGCAACGCCTCCTGATACTGCTTGCGCCTGAGCCTCGCAAGCGCAAGGTCGATGTGCACGACGGGATTCCTTACGCCGAGTTCCTCCTTGAACGTGTCTTGCTCCCTGGGGACGTATATGAGTGCCCAGTAACCGGTAGGCCGCCAGAGCTCCTCGCAGGCGGCATAGCTGAGCTCGGTAACCTCGTCGTAGTACGGATCCATAACGCGGAACCTGGCGCTGTCGTCATCATAGCCCGTGAGCACGCGGTAATGACCTGAGGTATCCGTTGTGCTATTTTGCTGCAGGACTATCACGGGCACCCCCGCTGCCAGCTTGGCCTTCACGTCCTGGATGTTCGAGCTCCACGAGTAGGCCGAGAACCCGTTTTCGATCCCAAAGAGCACCATGTCGGCGCCGCTCGTGGATTTGGTGTATGGGTCGTAGAGTGCCCTGCCCGCCGTTTCCTGGGTCATTTCAAGCCCGAAGTGTCTGAAGACCGCCGCGGCGCACGCAGGTCCGCAGTAGTTGTTCAACTGCTTGATCCGGGGGACGCCGTCAATTTTGCACGACTTCGGCAGGGACGCGTGCGCCGCCGTGCCTGCCGCCAGGAGCAAGCCAATCAGCACCCACACCAATGCAGCCGTCCGTTTCGAAATGATCCGCATATCGGACTCCGTGGATTGCCCGGGAGACGGTTCCCAACCACATCGCACAGGCACCGAATTGAAAGCGCTCCCATTTCGGATTATAGCATGCGGTTGTTGCGACGGGACGCAAAACCCCATTTTCGGCGATTTGATGCTGTACGCTGGGGGAACTCTGCCTTGTAGAACAACGACGCCGAGTCTAAACAGGGGTTCCCGCAGCATATGAAACGCGCCTATCGCGACTGCTTGCTCCCGGATGTTCTTGCGCGGTGCCGCGGCGATGGGTATAATGCTGATGTCGCGGGATACGGTGTTCAGGCCGGTAAATTGAGTGCGACAACCTGGTTTGAGCTCCGGCCAACCGCGGGTACTCAAAGATCGGCCGCCGAATCGTCAGCCGGGCAAGAAGCTGCGGTCGGGCCGAAGTCAGATCACACCACAGGAGCGCAGAATGAAAGGCAACGAGACAGTCATCGAGCATCTGAACGCGCGTTTGGCGGAAGAGCTGACCGCCATAAATCAGTACATGGTGCACGCCGAGATGTGCGACAGCTGGAACTACTCCAAGCTGGACGAGGCAATCGAGAAGCGGGCAATCAACGAGATGAAACACGCTGAGGCTTTGATAGCCCGGATTCTCTTCCTGGAAGGGCGCCCCATCGTAAGCAAGCTCAACAAGATCAGCATTGGGGCCGAAGTGCCGGACATGCACAAGAACGATCTCGAGGCCGAGTTAGACGCGGTTAGGGCCTACAATGAGAGCATTCGCGTAGCCGGCGATGCCGGTGACGACGGCACCCGCGAACTGCTCCAGTCGATTCTGAAGGACGAAGAAGAACACGTAGATTGGCTCGAGGCCCAGCTCGACCAGATCAAGCAGATGGGCCTGCCGACCTACCTCGCGCAGCAAATGGGCGAATAGCCGGAATCTGCGGTGTAAACCCGACCTGCGGGAACTCTGCCGGCCGACTTCCTGCAACGTCTGCTGAGGCAATTGTTCCCGCAGGAGGGCTATCAACAAGCACAACCAGCACCCGCGTTTTCACGGCGCGGCAGCCGACAGGTCCATCTCCTGATCGGCCTCCGCGTGATCCTCGCTCGAGTCTTGAGAAGCGCGGATTGAGTAGTCGCAGTCGGGACTGGTGCAGCGGTAGCCCACCAGACGGCCCCTCAGCCGGCGTTCCCCAAGCAGGCCGTTGCACTTGGGACAGCGGCTGTCGGTAGGCCTGTCCGAGGTGACGAAGGTGCACTCGGGGTAGCGACTGCATCCGTAGAAGACCTTACCTCTGCGAGAGCGCTTCTCGACAACGTCCCCCTCCCCGCACACCGGGCATTTGATGCTCAGGCGGTTGAGGGGCATTGTGGTCCTGCACTCGGGATAACCGGAGCAGCCCAGGAACTCTCCGAACCGGCCCTGGCGAACGACCATTTGCCTGCCGCAGTTCGGGCAGAGCTGGTCGCTCTCTCTGGGCTGGATTTTGACCCGATCCATGTTCTTCAGCGCGGCCTCCAGGTCTTTCTCAAAAGGGCCGTAGAACTCGTTCAGCAGTGCCACCCAATCCAGGTCCCCTTGCTCGACGCGGTCCAGTTTCGTTTCGACTTCTGCAGTGAAGTGAACGTCCATTATGTCCGGGAAATGTTTGACAAGCTGGTCGGTGACTATGAATCCGAGCTCGGTCGGCCTGAACTTCTTATCCACCAGCTCCACGTATCTTCGATCCAGTATGGTCGAGATTATCTGGGCGTAGGTGGATGGTCTGCCGATGCCTTTCTCCTCAAGCGCGCGCACAAGTGTGGCCTCGGTGTAGCGCGGCGGCGGTTCCGTGAAGTGCTGTTCCGGCGTAAGCTTGATCAGCTCCAGCAATTCACCCTCGCTCAGAGGCGGCAGAGGCGGCTGTTCCTCTTCGGGTGTCGTGGTTGTGTCGTCTTTGCCCTCCGTATAGACTTTCATGAACCCGTCGAACTTCACGGTTGACCCGGACGCGCGGAACGTGAAATCGCGCGCGGCGATGTCGACGGTCACAATATCAAACACGGCCGGAGACATCTGACTCGCCACAAACCTCTGCCAGATCAATCGATACAGTCGATACTGGTCGGGTGAGAGGAAACTCTTGATCTGCTCGGGGTGGCGGCGTACGCTGGTCGGTCGGATTGCCTCGTGGGCGTCCTGCGCGCCCTTGCGTGAGACCTGCCGCGCCGCGTGGGGCATATACTGGGCTCCGAACGTCTCCTCGATGTACCGGCGAGCTTCCTCCTGGGCCTCTTTGGCCACCCGCGTCGAATCCGTCCGCATATAGGTGATCAGCCCGACCGCTCCCTCGGGCCCTAGCTCGACGCCTTCATACAACTGCTGGGCGACGGTCATTGTTCGCTTCGCGCTGAATCCGAGCTTACGCGAGGCTTCCTGTTGCAAGGTGCTGGTGATAAAGGGCGACGGTGGGTTGCGGCGTTTCTGCGTCTTCTTAACTGACTTGACGATGTAATCCGCGCCTTCGAGCGCCTCGAGGATGTATTCAGCTTCCTGCTGGTTGGAAATCGTGAGCTTCTCGCCGTTGCGCTGAATCAGTTTCGCATCGAAAGGATGTCGTGTTGTGCGAGGGGTAAGGTTCGCGACGATCGTCCAATACTCAACCGGCACGAACGCCTCTATCTCGCGCTCGCGGTCACAGATGAGCCTCACAGCCACCGACTGCACCCTCCCCGCGCTCAGGTTCCTCCTGACCTTTCGCCATAAGAGGGGGCTGAGCTTGTAGC
>JBMFPI010000190.1:1120-6882 GCA_049969195.1 Armatimonadota bacterium | reverse complement strand
GTGCCGGTTCACGATGCTCCCCGTATTGGCGGGGTGGGGTCTATTCTGCTTAGCGTTTATCCGGCTGAACCCGCCCTGGCCGTACTGGCTGTCCGACGCGCCGGCTGATGTTAAGATCATCTACGTAAGCTGGATTGCGGCATTTCCGCTGTCAGCGATTCTCGGAACGGCCGTGGGTAGAAGCCTGAGACAAAGGCACGACCGCGCGCGGGCCGTGTTTTTTGCCGCTGCCGTCTCCGCGTTTGTGGTATACTACAGAATCGCTCTTCCGGTGGTAATGACTCACTGATGCCCGACCACCTGATCCCGAACCAGATCAGCCGCATGGGCGACCGACAGCTCGCCGGGCGTGCGGGTAAGTTCCTAGCGCTCGTGGTCCTCGGCTGCGCGGCCTTGGGCGTGACGGTCAGGAAGACGACCGACCCCGGCGCGCGGCTGGCCGTTGCGTTCGGAGTGTCCGGCCTCATATTCGGGTTCTACGTATCTTGTTTGTCTGCGAGGGCAGGGAAGTTCCTTACATGGGTCTTCGTACTCCTGCCGTTGGTGACAACGCTGGTCGTGTTCGCGTATCGCACCCTATTGGGGCATTCCGTGGAACTTCCGCTGCGCCTCGCGCTCGCTCCGCTCGCGCTGGCCGCCGGGTTTCTGGCGGGTCGAGGTCGGCCGCGAGGTCAGCGATTTCTGTAACGCTCCACCTGACTGGTGCTGACGCCCAGTTTGGTGAAGATCTCCGGCTCCTCGTCGTCGGGCCGGCCGGCCGCGGCAAGCTCGGCGAACTCGATTACCTTGGGCTGAGAGTCGAGAAACCACAAGAAAAGCTGGGATATCGGTGTGGGAGAGCCACCGAACGTGATTACACTCGAGTCGCCCGATTCGAGTATCGCCCGGGCAAACACCTCCGATGCCGGGACCAGCTTGCCCTGCCTCTTGAGGCGGTCGATGTTGGCCTGGGCCTCTCTATGTTCGAGTTCCCGGCGGAGACGGGCGGCCTCAGAGAGGACTTCTCCCACGTCCTCCCGAGCGGGATAGGCGGATGCGCGGTTTTCAGCCTCTGCACTGTCGGGTTCGGGGCCCGCCTCCTGATACTGGGAACCCAACTCGATTTCGGCGCCGGCTGCGAACACGACCCCGACGTCGCCGAACACGGCTGCGTCCTCGATCCTCGGCTCCCGCACAAGCGAAACCTCAGCGATCCCGCTCTTGTCTTTCTTGAGCGCGACCGAGAGCCTCCGGGCCCCGGCTGCCTTGACTAGCTCCCACGCGGCGCGGGTGAAACACAGCCTGCCGAAAAGCTCCCGGCCTTTTCTGTAGACGCATTTCAGAACGCCGAGCGCGCCGTCGAACGGCGTGAGCGTATGTTCGATCCTGATCGGCGCGTCGGCGGTGTTTTCGACGATGCGATCCAGATCCTCTTCCGTGATCTCGATCCCCCTGTCGGGGTAGTTCCCGGCCTCGAATAGCTTTGCCTCGCGTTCGACTGCGTCTATGGGCATGTTCAATCTCCTTTCTCTGACTGCGGCAATCCCAAGTACTCCCGCACCCAGCTCTCGTTTGGTTGCACAACCCCTCTGGCGACGAGTTTCGATATGGCGTCCGCAAGAGACTCTAGGTCCCTGTCCTCCAGCAGACCCAGACTGAACACCGGACACGGGGCGGGGCCGAAGTTGTAATCCACCAGGCGCCTCACGACCTGCTCTCGCATGACCGTCTCCTCTAGGTCGCGCTTGAGCTTGGCCAGACACATCTTCAGTACGTCCAGGTGCACCTTGGCCAACGCGAACGAGCCCACGCGCATCCCTTCGTCGGTCATGAGCGTCTGATTCAGGATCGCCTTTGCGATCTGTTTGTCGTGAAACTCCAGAGCCTGCAGATAGCCGGCCTCGCCCCCGCGATGCGCCTCAAGCAGCTCGACCTGCACATCATCGGGTATCACGATTGCGGTTTCCTGCCGGATTCTGTCCAGCACGCGGAGCAGCTCCTCCTGCGCCTGCTTCGGAGTGCCGCGCTTATATGACCCCTTGGCAGTGGGCGAGCCGTACTTTTCGAGATACAGGTTCATAAACCTCATCAGCACATCTTTCGACCAGTAGTGCTTGTAGGCCGCGCGGAGGTCGGACGTGCCGTAAGGAGACTCATACCGGGGGTTGTATGAGTAGACCACGAACTTCTCCGGCGGCAGTGTCCGGGCCGCCTCAGCCCGACCCTCTCCCGCTAAGGGAGATGGGAATCCCGGGCCGGTGCGTTTCAACCACCGCACGTTCAGGAATTCGTCCGTGTCGAAGACGAACGTTGACGGGTCCTTGGCCTTGATGGATGCTATGCCGATCATCCCGCGCCAAGGCTCGCGGTCGACGATCCGGTAGTTGATCTCCATGATCGAGAAGCCCTTGGCGACGGCATCCAGGACGTTCATTAGCACGTCGAGAATCGACCCTCGCATATCCTTGAGGACGAACCTTACGAACTCGGCGACCTTTACGTCCGCGGGGTCCTCGGAGGCCGGGTGAACCTCCCAGCCGCGCGAGAGGACGGCGAACTTCTTGATCGTCAAACAGGCCTGCACCTGGGCGTCCTGCTGCATGCGGTCGTAGATCGCGTAGCCGCGTCTGCCGATGAGATCGTCGGGGTTGCAGGGCGGAATGCGCCCAAGAAGCGCGGGCAGCGTCCCGCAGGACGATGCGGTTTCGGCGAATAGCGGCGCCCGCGGCTTGAGCCGCTTCGCAAACGCTCCCAGAAACGCGAATGACATATGCGTATCGCTCCTTTCCTTTCAGGCTGTTGGGACAGGCGCGTTTTCGGCGATTTTCCCGTCTGGTTTGAGGAGCGACCAATCGCCGAAAACGCCGGGTTGGGGTTCTGAAACAGTTCATCTCCGCGGGAATCCGGTTGTGCTGAACCTGTTTCAGCGTGCAGGCGCCTAACGGATGGATCCCGAATCGAGTTCAGGATGACAAGGTCCGCGTGTTTGCGCCTGCAAGACCGAACTGGCACGAGCTTCTATCGCCATGCTCTCTCACGTTGAGGCTGTGGTATAATGCGGGCACATGAAGGAAGCCTGTCGGAGAGTCTAGCTATGGACTACATTTCCCAGATACTGTGGCTGTTCCTGATCCTGTCGTTCCTGCTTCCTGCTATGAAGCAGCGCATGTTGGACTCGGCCCGGTTGCGCGTGATGCACCTACTCGAGAAGAAGCGTGGGTCCCGGGTGATAACGCTGATTCATCGACAGGAGCAGATGGCGTTCTTCGGAATCCCATTTTTCCGCTACATCAACATCGACGACAGCGAACAGGTCCTGCGCGCGATCAGACTGACCCCGCCACATCTGCCCATAGACATGGTCTTGCATACCCCGGGCGGGCTGGTCCTGGCGAGCGAGCAGATCGCGATGGCTCTTCGGGCGCACGAGGCGCCGGTGACAGTGTTCGTGCCGCACTACGCAATGTCCGGCGGAACTATGATCGCTCTCGCGGCAAACCACATCGTGATGGACAGGAACGCCGTGCTCGGCCCCGTGGACCCACAGCTGGGCGAGTATCCTGCCGCCTCGATACTCAAGGCGGTGGAGGCGAAACCTGTAAAGGAAATCGAGGACAAGACCCTCATATATGCCGACATAGCGCGCAAGGCCATTGCCCAGGTCCAGTGTGTGCTTAAGTATCTGCTCTCGGAGAAGTTCGACGAAGCGAAATCTGAGGAGCTCGCCCGCACCCTGAGCGAGGGCCGATGGACCCACGACTACCCTATCACTGTCGATGAGCTTGTGGAGATGGGGATACCGATCTCCACCGACGTGCCGATAGAGGTGTACCAGCTTATGGACCTGTACCCGCAGCCGGCCCAGCGCAGGCCCAACGTGGAGTATATCCCTCTGCCCTACGGCCCGCCGGTTGCACCCTCAAGGCCGGGAGGCAAAGGCGACAAGCCTCGTGAATGAGCGGCTTCGGCTCACGCGTCCACGGCGACGAAGATCATGCCCAGGTTGCTCGCCAGAAACGCCACTGGGTCGCCGTATTCGTCGAAGGCCGCCCAGTTGATGGTGTGCTCGCCGGCCTCAAGTCCAATCGTAGCCAGGACGGGTTGATGGGAGACGTTCCGCAGGACCAGCAGGACGTCCCAGTTGTAGGTTGTGGGCGTGCCGTCGACTTTGGCGGCCACGAAAGCAGGACATCCGCCTTCGAGCGCAGCCGTACCGATTGTGACCCTGGACGGCCGGTCAAGTTGGAGAGTTATCGCCCCGCTGTCGTCGCCCTGCACGTCGACCACGTGCGTTTCGGCCCGCACCCTTACGCGGGTCTGGATGGGTAGTACGTTTCGGTTCGTCATAAATGCTCCTCCTCCGGGATTGGATTGTTGGTGTTAGGTTCTTGCGACATAACGCTGACCCGGCGTTTTCGGCGATCCGACACTCCTCAACTGAACGAAACAATCTCCGGGAACGCGCCTATCTCAACAGCCTGGATGCGGTAGAGAGCTTGGACTTTAGAACCCGGCCCGCAGTTTTCGGGGCCTGCGGGGCACACACATAAGAGCCGCGCCCTCGCGGTTGGCACCGCGAGGGCGCGGCTCGGCCTTGTGCTGTCTCCACGCTTTTTCGCGCTACGAAGCCTCGGGCTGCCGGGTGGGGATAGGAAAAGTGCTACTACCACCCGTCAGCGGAGACTCTGCTGCCGCTTCCGACCAGGCAACCGCCTCCGGACCATAGGCCCCTTGCCTGCCTGCAGGCCAACGCCAGGGCCAAGACCAGGTCGTCGTGATAACCGGGCCTCGCCTGCATCCGCACGCCGCCGGAGCCGGTGAGCTCGTATTCGAAGTATTGCAGTTCACGCATTAATCGTTCATCGCGCGGGATCGAAATCGTTCGGTGCGCGAAATGTATGGCCAGGCTGTCGATGAGCTCGCGCTTGGATTGGCTGGTAAACGTGAGGCCCTCGACGCGCACATCCATCTGCATTTCGCCCAACCTCGATCGAAGCTGCTCAAGCAGCGGGTCGCCGATGGAGGTCTGGTCGGTGAGGACCGCGGTCGTCCGATGCCGTCTCAGAAAGTCCGCAGCCCGCTCGATTTGAGCGTGCCAACCGATGCCGTTGAACCGGTCGATGCCGATCACTGCGAGCCGCGAGTCGCCGACCCCTAGCGCGACGAGAGCCGTGTAATCGGAATATCTGGCCCAGTCGATGCCGGCGACCACACACTCGTAGTGCGGGTTGGTCCGTGGGTCCGATGCAGGGTGCGAGGCCGCAGCCTCGATGTCATCCCACGCAAACACGCTCGCCTGGTCGTCGAGAAACTGCGCCTCATATTCAACTGCGAACTGCCTGGGGCTGATCTGCGACTGCTGCGCCTCGATATAATCGCGGCTGATATGAGGGTTCAGCCACGAGGGATACCGGAACGACTTGACGCTCCAGAGTCCGGGTTCCCCGTTACCTCCCGATCCCTGCCCCCTTATGAACGCATGGTAGAAATGGTTCTTACCGAACGGGGTAGAGATCATCACTAGCTGGCCGCAGCGGTCGGCGAGCATCGGCGTGATGACCTCCTGAACTACGCTATCGCGCACATAGGCCGCCTCGTCGACGATTACCCGATCCGCTGCGTGGCCACGCAGGTTCCGACCGTCCTCGTCGGCTGTTCGGGCCATAATCACGCTTCGGCCGATTGTGATGCGCGGATATGGCGTCTTGAGGGTTCTGGTAAGCTTGCGGGTGAGCTCTGAGCCGAGCAGTAGCCGTTCGACCGCATCGGATATGAGTCGGCTT
>JBMFPI010000190.1:0-1110 GCA_049969195.1 Armatimonadota bacterium | reverse complement strand
TAGGTCGGGCTGACAATCATCTGGACGCTGCCGGGATGCATAATGGCGGTCGTAGCGGCGTCGACGGCCGCCGACTCGGTTTTTCCCCATCGTCTGCCGCACGCGGCGATTTTTGTCCGCGATTCGTCTAGGAGCCATTCTCGCTGCGTCGGGTGCGGCTGCCATCCCCACAGCAGCCTTGCCAGCCGCAGCCGCTTTTCGCTTTCGGTCATCCAACACCCCCTGCCTATGAAGTCACGGCGCAAATGGAAGCTCGGGATCGGCCTGGTTGGCGGCACGGCTCACTATCTCGGCGAGCGCGTCTGCGGGGTCGGTCGCGGGCGTTTCGAACGCGCCGCTGAGTTTGAGCGTTTCCAGAAGTATCTTCTGATCGGTCTTCCCGGCCCCGCCGTTCGATTCGACGAGCGCCGCGGCGGCCTTCACCGCAGCCTGCCGGGCGAGCCGGGAGAGGGTTTGTGTTTGGTTTCTTTCTCTCTCCCGCAGCGCGTCGGAAAATTCGGGGGTCTTCATCCATCTCAGCAGCGTCTTAAGCCTGACCCCGACCATTTCTGCGACCGTGGAGTCGGGGTAGCTCATCAGGAGTTCGACCGCTAGGGTCTGTTTGCCGTTCATCCGTCACCTCGTAGGAAGATGGGGCTCTTGCGATAGGCACGTATCCGGCGATTATCCAGCTCAGTTGAGGGACGTCGAATCGCGCGAAAGCGTCGGGTTCGCGTTCCACCGCAACGGACGCAGGGCAAGGGCAGCAGCATCTTGTTTTTTTGCCTCCATGATTACAAGACAAAAAATCGGGCAAATGGCAGTACCTCGGCGCGGGGTACTTGTGCGAAATGTTGTTCACAGATGGCGAACCCGGCTCTGGACAGTTCGACTGCATCTCCACGGCGCGCCGGGGCCGATTCCCGCGGCGTATAGCTGCGGGCAACATGCCCGCAAGACGTGCGTCCGGGGCAACATGCCCCGGACGATCGAGGCTGTTGCGATAGGCGCGTTGTCGGCGATTCTCGACTAAGCGGGAGGACCGCCGAAGAGGCTGGGTTTGCGTTCTATCGCGACGAATTCGTGTATAATTCATCGCGGAGGCTGTTTACCATGGACCTGAACGCTATC
>JBMFPI010000189.1:0-6915 GCA_049969195.1 Armatimonadota bacterium | reverse complement strand
CTCCACGCACTCAGCAATGGAGACAGTATGAACCAGCAGCAAACACCTCGCAAGGTGCGGATGGTTTGACGGTTACCTTGCGGAAGTTGGGCAGGATCTTGTTTGTGTAGTGGACCCAATCGGCGGCCAGACCCGGCAGGGGCGCAAGGCTTGTGTCCGTGTAAGCAAATGAACTCCCGGTGCCGGTGCCGATTCCGCGAATGTTGGCTGTGAAGAGGGGTTCGGAGTTGCGGTCGCGGGCCTCGCGCAGGAACTGAAGCGTGGTTTGAGGGCCGACGCTCCTGCCCGTGAGGGTCTTCCAATTGTAGGTATCGGCGTCAAGACCTCCCGCCACGCCGCGCATCGAGGAGTTGTAGCAGACGGCAAGCAGTTTGTTCCGGATGGCGGTCCACGTCCCGCAGCGCGCGGCCTGCCCGCGGATCCACCTGTTGATCGGCGTGCCGGGGGTCGAGAGGTCGATAGTGTGGGTAAGGCCGCATGCCGGCGACCCTACGCAGGAAAATAGAAAGACTGCGCTGACCAACCGTTTCATAGCACTCAATCGGAGTGTAGCCGACAGACCAGCAAGCTGTCAACGGACCCGCGTCCGACTGGAGGAGTGTGCCGGCCTCAAAACGCTTTCGGCGCGGGGTGCGGTGCGGTGCCGCAAGACAAGCCGTATCAGTTCAGCCCTCTGGGCGCAAACGCCCGGGGCCCCATCATCCGGAACTTGATTCAGGCTCTACTCCTGCGGCGCCTGGATGCTGAAACAAGTTCAGCATGACGTAACTCCCGCGGAGCTGAGGTGTCTCGACAAGCCGGGATGGTCAGGCTCTTGCATCCAAACGCCGAGGCAAAGGCGTTTCACTCTAGCCTCTCCAGCACTTTGAGGCCGGCGTCCGCTGCGGAAGACTCAATATCGGCTAGGTTTTCTCCCTTGACGACGAACACAGCCCTTTTGCCGCGCTCAAGGATGCAGCCGTAGGCGTCCGAAACGTTCAGTCCCGACTTCTCAATCGCCTTTGCCAGTTGGACTAGGCCGCCGGGCCTGTCGGGAATCTCGATTATGGCTACTTCGTTGAACGCGACCGTCATTCCGGCGGCTTCGAGCACCTGCCTGGCGCGTTCCGGCTCGGCCGTAAGAATCTTCAGCACGCCAAACTGGCCCTCGTCCGCGATCTCGATGGCCAGCAGATCGATGCCTGCATTACCCAACGTTTCCGCGACGCGGGAAAGCTTGCCGGGCCTGTTCTCTACGAAGACGCGAACCTCGTTATACATGATCACCTCCGCGCTTGACCCCGGGGGTCTTTCCGGGACCCATCAGGCTGTTGCGATAGGATTGTTTTCGGCGATAGTCCCGCTTAGTTGCGGAGGGTCAAATGGCCGAAAATGCTCGGTTAGTGTTCTCTCGCAACGGCCTCGGGACCCGCGGGACGCATGGAACCGACGCGAACTAGGATCTATCATCGATGACCCTCTTGGCCTTCCCCTCGCTCGCGGGCAGGCTGCCGGGCTCCAGGACCTCGATGTTGACGTTGAACCCAATTTGCTCCCGCAGCTCTTTCTGGAGACGGGCGCGCATATTGCGCACGGTCTCGATGGATCCATCGAACTCGCCCTTCGCCAGCTCGACACGGACTGTCATCTGATCCAGAGCCTCCGCTTTGGTCAGGTGGATCACATAGTTTCCACCGATCCACTTGTGGCGCATGATGACTTCCTCTATCTGGCTGGGGAAGACGTTGACTCCACGGATTATCAACATATCATCAGAGCGGCCGGTCATACGGGCTAGCCGCCTGTGGACTCTACCGCAGGGGCATTTCCCTGGCAGGACTCGAGTAAGGTCGCGTGTTCGGTATCGGATGATCGGCATTGCCTCGCGGCGCAAGGTCGTCATGACGAGCTCGCCGACCTCGTCCTCGCCGACCGGCTCGAGAGTCTCCGGGTTGACAATCTCCACCAGAAACGCGTCCTCCCATACGTGCATACCATTCTGCTCCGGGCATTCGAATGCGACTCCCGGGCCGTTCATCTCGGAGAGGCCATAGCTGTTGAAAACTTTGAAGCCGTAGAGGTCCTGCAGCTTGAGCCTCATCTCCTCCGAGTAAGGCTCCGCCCCGAGGAAAGCGCGCTTGATCCCGAGCGATTTCGGGTCGTCGCCCTCCTGGATCATCCTTTCGGCGACGTGCATGGCGTAGCTGGGCGTCGCATGGATGCACGTGACATGGAAGTCGCGAATAAGCTTGATCTGGCGCGATGTGTTGCCCGGCCCGGCGGGGAGAACCATCATCCCCAGCCGTTCCGCGCCGTAATGCAGGCCCAGGCCGCCGGTAAACATCCCGTAGCCGGACATGTTCTGGAACACGTCCTTCGACGTCGCGCCGGTCATCGCAAGGCATCGGGCCATCAGCTCGGCCCAGCAGTCGATGTCGGCCCGGTTGTGAAGTATGGCGGTCGGCGTGCCGGTCGTGCCGCTGGAGGTATGAAGCCGAATGACCTCCTCAACGCTCACGGCGAGCATGCCCATCGGGTAGCTCAGGCGCAGGTCCTCCTTGGTGGTGAACGGGAGTTTGCCGATATCGTCGACCGACCTGATCAACGCCGGGTCGATACCCAGATCCCGGAACCTTGCCGAATACCAGGGCGACTTCGCTGCCTGCGCAACGGTTCTGGCCAAGGCCTCAGACTGCCACTGCCTCAGCTCATCCCACGACATCCACTCAAACCGGCTGCCGATTCGGTCTTCCAGGTTAGTCATGCACTTTCTCCGCCCAAACTCCCCCGCACGTGCAGGGGTCATCGCTGGCCAACGCTTTAGCATTCGCGCGCGACACCTGAGCATCCTTCCGGTCGGACGGGGACAAACAAACACCAGGCTATTGCGGTACGCGCGTTTTCGGCCATTCTCTCGCTCAGTAAAGGAGCGTCGAATCGGTCGCAATTCCGGCTTCGTTTTTTTTGTCGCAAGAATCGCAAGCTATGCAGGATTCGAACCCTGCCGGTGCGTGGGCATCTGGTATAATGCCTATGGTCATTCACATTGGTCCGCCTGCGACACAACGCGGCCGGCGGACCAGGGGGTGAAACTGTATGCTCAGGCGCAGCAAGCTGTTGATCCCAGTTATTGTCTTGGCGGCGGAGTGGGGCGCGTGTTCAGCGGTTTGGAGTGGGAGCGCCAGACCGGTGAACGTGTGGCGGATACTCAAGGAGCATCGGCCGACGGTCGTGACGACCGAACCCGCGCAGAAGCTGGAAAGGATATGGATGAAATGGGGTATACCCCCTCTGCGCGTTATGCCCATCTCCGAGTTTCCTGCCAAGAAAGACAGCAAGGACGAGTTGCCAAAGGACGGCGACGTGCTGTTTGTGATCGACAGAAACAAGCGCGAGCTGATCGGGCCGCTCGTGGAGGCTCTGCTGCCGCTCTCAACATCAGCCATCGGGCGGGACGAGGTCGTTAGCTACGTGTCCAAGACCGCCCGCAACCGCAGCTCGAGGTTTGCCAACGGCTGGGAGATCCTGGTCAGTTCGCCGAATGAGCGCTGGGTGTATGACGAGTTGGAACACGCTCCTGAGGTATTCAATGTAGAGGTCCGGGAGGACGAGCCGACCAGACTGCACTGGTTCCGCGTGCGCCCGCTGCGGATAGTCTCGACGGAGGGCAAGCCGGACTGGCTGTTGAGTTGGATGCGCGACAACTGCACTCGTATCGGGTTGGGCGACGTGCTCGAGCCGGAGATCGTGGAATGGGAGTCGTTCGACCCGAGCGCATTCCCGCCTATGGATACTCTCTTTCTGATAAACAGAAACAAGCTGGGTGGACAGGAGACGGCGATTGCGGCGCTTCTGCCGCACGAGATGCGTAAGTGGTTCTCCGACGGCTCGAGCAGAACGGAATGGGCCATACAGCGGGAGGTGGCAAAAAACGATGATGGCCAGGAACGAACCACCATCGCTATAATTGCACCGTGCACCGCACACCTTCGCCACGCACTCGCGCTGAACCCAAAGGTATGGGAGATACCGGAGACGTTGGCGAAGTTCGAGTTGAAAGACCTGTCCGCCTACCGCGATGTGATTGTGGTTCCAAAGGCGAACAGTGGGCCCGACAGCAAGGAGGCTCGAAACGTCGGCGACCTGTGCAGTAAGGTGGCGACTGCCCTGGCGAACGGCACGGGGCTCAGATGTTCCACCCGACTTGATCTCAAGGACGTTATTTTCACGGCCGTTGAAGCCGAAGCGCAGGGGCGTATTTCGGCCGGAGACAGCCAGAAAATACGCAAGCAGGCTCCTGGAGCGACGGCGCTGGCAATTGTTGAGCTGGCGTCCCTGGACGAACGGACCAATTATGTCGAGAACGAGCCTCGTAGACTGACCGAGTTATACCCCGAGTTTAGAGAACCCCGGCCCTCCGAACCATCCAGGCCGGACCCCGAAGAGTTTATACCTTTCAAGGGCAAGAAATATCGCATAGTGAACGGCAGCCGCACCAATGATCCGCACTATCAGGAGGACCTCCGAAAGTACGAGCGTGAGAGGGCGGAGTATCCGGAGAAGCTGCGGCAGTGGGAGCGCAGGAAAGAGGAGTACGAGGAGAGGCGCCGCAGGCACCAGATCGATTGGGAGGTTTCCGCCAATGAAGAGGCTAGGATAACGCTCAGCGGCAATCTCAGGATCTACGACCTTCCGGCCGCCGATGTTGGGGCTGGCGGTCGTTTGCTGTACTCCGCTTTCATAAACGGCACTGCGACTGAGAAGAAGCTGTGGAAGAAGGATCGCCGCGTCGTCATAGGTGAGGACGGCCGCCCTGACCCGATCGAGCTACCTTATCCGACGGACGAGGTCTCGAGCTCGATCAGGTCCAAAGCGTTCGAGGAAGCGGCTGTGAGAGCATTGGAGGAGCTTACGGCAAATACCATTCTGCCCAACTGCGGCCAAAGTTCCACATCGGGTCGCGAACCCGCGGCCGTTAGTGTTGCTGAACCGCAGACAAGTAGCGCGCCCGCAAACAAAGTGGAAGTCAAGGCCAAGGGCGAAGTAGTGCTGTCTGCAGTCGGAGCTCAGCTCACCAGCGAGGAACGCGAGAAGGCCAAACAGGCGGCGCTGTTGCTGGCAGTGCACGGCCTGATTGCGGAGGCCAAGCGTGCCTGTCCTGGTTTCGCGATGTCGGAGGACGAGGTTCACTCGCGTACCGAGTTGGTAAGGGACCACTGGACCAAGGCAACAAAGGTGTATAGCGCTCGCTTCAGGCTCACGTTCGAACCTCAGACAAACGACGGCGTCAGATGAACCAAGCAGGAACGGCCGTTCACTTCGCCGTGAGGCGGCTTGCGCAGAAACCGATCGTGCATTCCGATATCGACGATACGATCGGCACCAACATTAACGGCCCGTCGTTGATACGTGCGCCGCACTGGATAGACAGGCCTCTGGGACTCTTTTACCTGTACTTCGCCCATCACCGGGGCGAGTTTATCCGGCTTGCTTACGCGGCCGACCTCAGAGGACCGTGGCACATCTACCGCACCGGCACGCTGCGGCTAGACCAGACAGTCTGCCGGGGCCATATTGCGTCCCCCGACGTGCACGTCGACCCGGAGCGGCGGGAGATCGTCATGTACTTTCACGGGTGCATCGACGAGGGTCAGAGAACGTTCCTGGCAACCTCCCGCGACGGTCTTGAGTTTCGGGCATCGGACCAGGCCTGGGTCCGTCTTACTTTCGGGTGTTCAGTCACGACGGCTGCTTCTACGCGATTGCCAAGGAGGACGGTCCGAACGGCGGCGGCGTCTTGATGCGCTCCCGCGACGGAAGGACCCCTTTCGAACGCGGCCCGGAGATCATCCCTCGGATGAGGCACGCCGCCGTCCTGAAGCACGACTCGACCCTGACAGTCTTCTTCTCACGCGGTGGGGATTGTCCAGAGCGAATCCTGGCCTGCAGGATCGATTTGTGAGGCGACTGGCGCGGCTGGGCGCCGGATGAACCGAGCGAGGTTCTGGCGCCCGAGACGGAGTGGGAAGGGGCAGGTCTGCCGCTGGAGCGGTCGAGCTTCGGGCCGGCCCATGGGCCGGTACGCCAACTCAGGGATCCGGCGGTGTTTCAGGACGGTTCCGGGACTTATCTCGTGTATTCGTGCGCGGGAGAAAGCGGGCTTGGGATAGCGCAACTGATCCCCGAAGGCGACGTTCCGCTAAAGCAGTGCTAGAGCAGCGGGTACAGCCGTTTTCCTGCTCAGCCGATAATGAGATTGCAGGCGCGATACCTCGGGCTCTTGCGATAGGCGTGTTTCCGGCGATTCTTCCCTTTGGTTGATCGAGGCGCGCCGAATTGGCGAAAACACTGGGCTTGCGTTGAATCGCAATAGCCTTGGGGAACCTGGCCGAGTTCGGCTGCGTCTACAATAGTGAGATCGTGGAAGGGAGGCGGTTGATGTGGCTGACGAAAACGGCGACATCCTGAGTTCTCCCGACACCTGCGACGAGACAGTAGAATACGACAACATCATGCTGGACAGCATCGATATCGACCCCGATTATGCAGAGGAGGATTCCGAATACCGGCGCAAGTGGGAAGAGATCGAGCAGAAGTTCGCCCGGTATGAGCGAAACTATCGACTGCGCAGGATAAGGGAGCTCACGAAAGCTCCGCTGATCGTCAAGAGTAGAAGCAGGGGCAGGCGAAAGAAGTTGCCCGCATGAGTCCGGCTAGGGCTTTTCGTCAATTAGTCTGGACTGACGAATAGTCCGGGATGTGCATCATTAGGTCGACAACAGACCTCGAGGATGTATCAGTCGGCAACTTGCGGGCACGCTGCGTCTGCCTTACTCATTTCTTGAGTCCTCAGACACACAGGTGCGCGGCTGCTGTCGCCGTGCGCGTGCGGGGATGATCACTTCTCAAGAGCCGCGACTATCCTCTCCCTCATCC
>JBMFPI010000188.1:0-6917 GCA_049969195.1 Armatimonadota bacterium | reverse complement strand
CCGCGGGTCCAGCTTCGGACTGAGCCATAGCCAACACTCCCAGCAAGAAAACCGGAATCGAAAGCATAAACGGAACTCCTGTTCCGCGCATAACTTCGCGGTGACGGGGCACATAATCCTGCACATCCAAATCAGCAATCGGCGATGGATGCGCCCACGCGGCGCCGTGTGCGAGCGCCCCCCGCGCCGACCGGCAGGATTCTTCCGGCGGCCCAGTTAAGTTTAATTGCGTTCATCAGGCCGTTGCGATAGGCGCGTTTTCGGCGCAGTTGCGGGGCTTCAAATTGCCGAGAAGGCCGGC
This sequence comes from Armatimonadota bacterium, assembly GCA_049969195.1. GTDB lineage: Bacteria > Armatimonadota > UBA5829 > UBA5829 > UBA5829 > CALJES01. Next base: position 6,616 of record JBMFPI010000188.1, on the reverse strand, counting down.
TTTGCCTTCTATCGCATACACCTCTTCAGGTGAAGAAAGGACGGGCGGGTTGATGAGACGTATCGCGACCTATGCGGTCTGCACTGCAGTGATTATTCTCGTTTCGACGGGATGCGGGCAGAAAGCGGCCACAAAACCCGGTAGTAAAGTCGAGATCGAGGTTGCAATCTTCCAAGGCGGTTACGGGCTCGATTTCTTCCAATACGCAGCCCGCGAATATGAGAAGCTGCACCCGAACGTGAAGGTCAGGGTTTGGGGCAACCCGCGCATCTGGGAACAGCTCAGGACGCGGTTTGTAGCCGGCGACGTGCCCGACCTGTGCTGGCCGGGCTGGGGAATGGATACGTGGGCACTGGTCTACGATGGCAAAGTAATGGAGATGGACAAGTTCCTCAACGAGAAGGCCTGCGACCAAGACAAGAAATGGAAGGACACGTTTATCCCCGACCTCCTCGAGAAAGGCAAGTACAGGGGCCACTACTACATACTGCCGTTCAACAACAATGTATTCGGCTGGTGGTACAATGTCCGTATGTTCCGCGAGCACGGCTGGAAGCCGCCGAAGACGTTTGAGGAACTTCTCGTGCTTTGCGAGAAGATCAAGAAGACCGGCATCGCCCCGATCACTTACCAGGGCAAGTATCCGGCATACATGCTCAGGGGGTTCTTCTTCCCGTGGGCGATCAGCGCAGGCGGCCTGCAGGCGTTCGAGGACGCGCAGAAGCTCAAGCCAGGTGCGTGGAAGAGCCCAGCGTTTCTGAAGGCAGCCAGGATGATCGCCGAGCTGCGCGACAGAGGGTACTTCCAAAAGGGCGCCATGGGGATGGATCACACCGGCTCACAAATGGAGTTTGTTCTGGGGCGAGCGGCTATGATTCCCTGCGGAATCTGGCTCGGCTCGGAGATGAAGAAGCAAATTCCGCCCGGGTTTAAGATGGAGTACTTCAACCCTCCTGTGCTCAAAGACGGCGAGGGTGACCCTTCCATTACCTCCACTGGCGCGGAGACCTGGATTGTGCCGAAGGAGGCCAAACACCCTGAAATCGGCGCGGACCTTTTCAGGTTTATGACGTCCCTCGAGATGGCGAAGAAGTTCGTTTTGCAGAAGCAGACGCTGATGTCGATCAAGGACAGCGATCTTGTCAAGCTGCCTCCCGATCTCGTCGCGCCGGCCAGGCACCTGCGCAACGCGAAGGCCACGTGGGATGCAGACTACGCGGAGTGGTACAAGGCGATGAATAAGGAAATCGAGGCAGCATTGGCAGCCCTGCTCACAGGAGAAGCCACCCCCGAGCAGTGCGTCGACCGTATGGAGAAAGCGGCTGAGCAAACGCGAAACGACAAGTCTATTCCGAAACACTAGCTCGCGCACAGGTTAACACGACCGGTAACAAATCAGGGCTACGAATGATCACCGTACGATCGTGAGTATCCTGCACCAACGCAGGCCTGGAGGCACTTCATCCCTCTGAGAATGACGTCCTGCTTGCAAGAGAAGCGTGTTCCAACAAAAAGCAAACCCGAGATCATCTGCGGATAGGAAACCCCGGGCATGGTCAAACGCGAAAAGTATGCGGCGATAGCTGTGTTTCTGGGGCCGGCGGTTGTGCTGTACGCCGGGTTTTTACTTCTGCCTATGGCGCAGGCGTTCTACGTAGCGCTGTTCCGGTGGCGAGGGGTGTCGATGAGCAAACAGTTCGTCGGCGTAGATAACTTCCGAAGGCTCCTCACGGGCGACCCCATTTTCTGGCAGTGTCTTTGGCACAACCTGGCGTTTCTGCTCGTATCGCTTGTAGTAATAGTGCCGCTCGCTCTTTTCTTCGCCGCGGCCTTGGCCGGACGGGTGCGAGGCGCTCACACGTACCGCGCAATCTACCTCTTTCCGAATGTCATATCTATCGTTGCGGTAGCCGCACTTTGGTCGTTCGTATATCACCCAACGTTCGGCATTCTCAACGCTCTACTCAAGAGCCTAGGGTTGGAGCGGTTTGTCACAGGTTGGCTCGGCGAGCCGAAGACCGCGCTCCCCTGCATTATCGTCACCAGCATCTGGTACTCGTTGGGGTTCTACATCGTCTTGCTGCTCGCGGGTATACAGAGTATCCCCAGGTCGTTCTTCGAGGCTGCCTGGATCGACGGGGCCGGCACGTGGCAGTCATTTCGACACGTCACCATTCCGCTCGTATGGGAAATACTCAAGCTCGCGGTGATATATCTGATCATCCACACCATAAACATCTTCGGCTTGGTCTGGGTGATGACCGAGGGTGGCCCTAACTTCCATACCGAAACGCTGCTCACCTACCTATACCGCCTGGCCTTCATTGAAAGCAACTTCGGGTACGCGACTGCTCTCGGCGTCGTAGTTTTCGTGATCATCTTCGGCGTATCGCTGACAGCAAGCCGACTCATGCGGCGCGAAACGGTGGAGTACTGATGGGTTACGAGAGGCGCTCGGCTCAACAGGGAATGGCACGTAACAGGGCAACCGCCCGCGGCGGATTGCTATTGCAGATCGTGCTAATTGGTTACTCGGTCGTAGTCGTGTACCCGATGCTGTGGCTTGTGTTGGCGTCACTGAAGAACTCAAGGGAGCTTTTTGAGAAGCCGTGGGGCCTGCCTTCTTCGCCGCAGTGGGCCAACTTCGCCAGAGCCTGGACCCAGGCCGGCATCGGACGCTGCTTCGTGAATAGCGTATTCGTGACGGCCGTGTCGATGTTCCTTATTCTACTGATCGGATCGATGGCGGCGTATGCCCTGGCAAGGTTTGTGTTTGTGGGGCGTAACTTCATTCACACCGCGTTCGTGAGCGGGATGATGTTTCCCGTGTTTCTGGGAATCGTGCCGCTGTTTCTGTTGCTGAGAAACCTCGGGATGTGGGACAACTACTTCGGCCTGATCACCGCTTATGTCGCCTACTCGCTTTCGTTCACCGTGTTCGTCTTGACTGGGTTCTTCAAGCAGTTGCCGGGTGAGCTGGCAGAAGCGGCATTAATCGACGGCTGCTCGCATTTTGCCGTGTTCCGAAGGATAATGCTACCGCTGGCGAAGCCGGGCCTGATCGCCGCAGGCATCTTCAACTTCTTCGGCATCTGGAACGAGTATCCGCTGGCCCTGGTAATCATAGCTACCGACAGCCTCCGTACATTACCGCTCGGAATAGCCAACCTGCTGATGGTTCAGCACTACGAAACTGACTGGGGCGCGCTGTTCGCCGGGCTCGTCATAGTTATGCTGCCGACGCTTGTCGTGTATTTCATCTTCCAGCGACAGATTACCGAGGGGCTGACAGCCGGCGCGCTCAAGGGCTAGCTTTAAGAAGCCGCGAAGCGATTATGTAGCGCTCGCAGCCAGGCTCCACCGTCCCCCACACCGTAACCAAATCGCCGACGGCGACGGACAGGGGGCACAGCACCTTGATGCCGGAACAACGGGTGGGATCTTGCACATAGATACAGTCCGCGAAGACGGCCGATACAATGCCGGCCGGGATGACAACCGGCGTGCCGCCCAACTGCGATTTGGCGTCCGATATCCCGGTTACAAGCGTCCACGGGGTCAATCGCTGAGCGTACACGTCCCAGTCGCCGGAGTTGCGGTCGTCTTCCCAAACCGTCAGAAGTCCGCCCATTCCATCCGAGGCCGCCTGCTGCATGCGCTGGTTCGTGCCCGGTATGGCGCCGACCGGGATCCCCGCCTCAGCCCATTGCACGAGCCCGTATTGGTCGATCATCTGCCCAAAGATATCATAAACAGCCGGCGCCGTCTCGTTTCTTGTATCCATCCAGGTAAGTATGGCCCTGCCTGAAACCGAAGGGCACATCCTGATTCGTGTCTGCGATCCCGTGGCGGTGCAAACCGCGGCCCCCTGGGACATCCACACAGGAGAACCCGAAGGACTGAGCCGCTGGGCATATATGTCGGTATACAACGAACTGTTACGTTTGTCTGTCCAGGCTACCAGCACACCGCCCGCACCGTCGGTGATGACGCGTGGTGTACGCTGGTCGTTGGCGCTGTCGCAGACGAGCCGCCCGTTCGCCCCCCATTGAGGCACCCCTGCGGCGTCGAGCTTCTGCGCGTAAATGTCGTAGCTACCGGAGCGCTTGTCCTCCCAAACAATTGCCGTCTGGGCGCCGGCGAGCTCAACAATATCCGGGTAACCCTGTTCTCCGGGCGCGTTGCAAACGGCGACGCCGTTTGTGGTCCATAAGGGCACCCCGGCGGAGCTGACACGCTGGGCATAGAGATCGTTGCCCGTCACCGCCGAGTTGCGCGCATCCTGCCAGACTACAACAGCACCATTTGCCCCATCGGAAGCCAGAACAGGATTACGCGTAGCCCATTTCTGGGTGGCAAACCCCAGGACTTTGACGCCGTTTGCAGTCCAGAGCGGGACGCCCGACCCGTTGATCCGCTGCGCGTAGATCTCCGTGTTCCCGGCAACAGGATCGGCCCTCGTGTCACGCCAAGCGACAATCGCGCCGCCTGCCCCGTCGCTGATGATAACGTGTGAAAACGCCGTTGGAGGATCCTCAAGATTGGCAGCGTGGGTGCAGACGGGCACGCCATCGGCCTGCCAGGCGAGGCTGCCATCCGGATTGATGCGCTGGGCGTACAGTTCCATGCCGTCGTCACCTTTGCGACCATCCTGCCAGACTACGATCACGCCGCTGGCTCCGTCCTCGCAGGCTACCGGAAACTGCTGGTCGTAAGGAGCCGAGCAAACGGTGATCTCGCCGGGCTGCCATAATCGCCGGCCCTCGGCGTCCAGGCGCTGGGCGTAAATGTTGTAATCCGATCCGCGCCGGTCCGCCCAGACGACAATGCTCCCGCTTACATCCAGACCCACAATGTAAGGCGTTTCCTGGCTGCTTGGGTCTGAGCACACCTGGACACCATTAGCCTGCCACGCGACGCCGGCCGCAGCGGCTTCGACTGCGAACCCCGCCAGCCCTGCGGCGAGGGCTGTGTACAACAACCGGGTGTGCCATACTACGCTTCGGACGTGCTTCTTATTCATTTCACAATCCCCTACTCCGCTGCGAGGCTTTCGATCCAGTTGACAACCTGTCTGAACGCCGATTCCAGATGCGTATCAGGCCCCAGAACGAACACCCTGTCTAGACTGTAAAACATCCCACTCGTAGAGATCATGCCGCTCAATCTCAGCTCAAGCTGCGTGCTCTGCGCCGATGTATGCGCCCGGGAGCACCGCCCGCTAAGTTCAGCCTCCACGCCACCTGAGCCGCCCGCGACGAAAACCGCAGGGGCACTCTTGAGGCTGCCAGTGGCCCAGCACACGTAGGTGCGACCGGAAATCCCGGCCGAATAGATCCGAACCGACGCACTGTGACCGTCAGCATAGGCCGCATTCGCGACGGTAACGGCTTCGGTGCTGAGCCCATTCCGGGTCAGATAACCGTGCCAGTCGCTGCCGTAGTCGCGCAGTAGGACGATAGACGACAGCCGCGTGATCTGGGATGTCTGCACGCCATTGATCGCCACGCCGTAGCGTCCCGCCCTGACCGTGCTCCACGGTAAGTAACTGGTTCCCGCACGTGAGTAGACCGGTCCACTGCGTCCATCGTAGCCGTACTCGGGCGACCCAACGTCGTCGCCGCACCTAAAAACCTCTGCGTTTCTTGCGTACCTCATCAACACCCGCCGCATATGTGTCGCGGACGATCCCTCGGGCCATTCCGCGCTTGGCCAACTCCCAGCAAAGGGCCGGCCAGCGAGTCGGGGCAGCTTGTCCTCCCAATCCTGACTGTAAGCCGATAACGCGTCGCCTAGCTGCCGCAAGTTAGACAGACACGCGGCCATCCTTGCCCGACTGCGAGCCTGAATTGTCACGGGGACCGCCACCGCCACGAGCACGGTCACAATCGCCATCACAATCAGCAGTTCCACCAGCGCAAACCCGTTTTTCGCCGTTGGGCGGTCGAAAATTGTGACAGATGGTACCATTCTAGAAATCCAGTATCTCCCTCAGCTTCTGGGTTCTGGAACGGGAGAGCGGAATGAACGTCTCCTTCGGTTCTTTAAGAAGAAGCTCGTAGGTCCTCGGCCCGTAGTAAACAACCTCCTGGACCTTGTCGAGATTTACAAGGCATCCCTCGTGTGCCCGGAAAAAACGGTGCCCTCGCAGCCTCTGTTCCATCTCGGTGAGCGTCTGGTGAGTCGAGTACTTGCCCGATGTAGTGTGCACCACGATCTTGCGGCCCTGGGTGCTGATATAACATATCTCGTCGATTGGGATCAGCTTAGCGCCTTCCCTGTCGCGAATAGCGAGTCGGTCGAGAGGCGGCAGCCCAGCAACCTTCCTGTTGTTTGACCCGGCTATTCTAGACCTCACGCGCTCAAGCGTCTTCCCGAGACGTTCTTCACTGTACGGCTTGGTGATGTAGTCGGCGGCAGCGAGCTCAAACGCCGGCACAGCATACTGCTCATAGCCGGTCACAAAGACCACTAACGGTGGCTCCTTGAGCTGGGACAGCGCCTTCGCAGCCTCAAGGCCGCTCTCGCCCGGGAGCTGGATGTCTAGGAAGACGACATCGGGTGCACACTCGGCGACTCTTCTCAGGCACTCGCCGGCATCCTCGGCCTCTCCGAC
>JBMFPI010000187.1:0-6947 GCA_049969195.1 Armatimonadota bacterium | reverse complement strand
CAAGCGCGGAAAGCTTCACGCCGGTGTTGCCAAATTCACGATACTGCAAAATGAAATCCTCCTCGCCGAAATATGAAAGCCTCGACGCGTGTGTCCAGGCCAAGACCAAAGCCCGCTTCGGGCTCCTATTTTCTATGCTAGCGCATCCGACACCCGATTTCCACAGACTATGGGCAGAGGCTGCTGCAATTGGCGCGTTTTATCACAGCAACCTCGGTCCGAGGCTCCATGGGACTGCGGAATCGGTAGCTCCTGGAACCGGGGTATTCGGTCAGACCGCCGGCAGCAAAATACGCGGCAGCCGGCTTCGTTATGTGCAACCCGAGAGGCGGCCTGTGCGTATATACTATTGGAGGCATGTGATAGCGACTGCATTCTGGCGCTTGCCGAGGCGTCCTAGCCCGTTCGTCCGGAAAAACTCGGCAAGTGTTGGCAGGGTAGCCGACAAGGATAATGGTGAACCGACAGCAGCCTGTTTGACGCGATTGTGTGTTGAGCGCCGAGTCGCGACGTTTTTCGGGATCGGGGGAACCGGCGAGTGGGGCGAATCCCGATGGTTATCGGGAGGGGTCATTCTTCCGATCCCAGCCCGGCAGCTAACCTCGTAGGCGTGGGAAGAAGGGCAATTGTCAAATGCGTGCCTGTGAGGGCAGCGAAAGAACCGGGCACGGAAACCGCCGAATCGCCGTCAGTTCGCCCTCGCTTTGTTTCCCCTGCTGAGACGAGCATTCCACGATGCGAGTCGACAATTTTGGAATCCACAGCCGAAAGGAGCGCGTTCGGTGGAGATCAAGAGTTATCCCAGGTTCGCCGTAGTCGAGGCCGGTCACAGCGGCACTGCCATAGCTGAACACCTTGCGCTGGCCGGCTTCGACGTGTCTCGTTACAACCGAAGTCCCGAAAGGCTGAGACCGATACAGACCGCCGGCGGATTGGAGATTCTGTCGGACGCGGGCGGCGCGGTACCGCGAGGCTTCTACCAGATCAAGGTAGTCACCACAGGCCCCGCCGAGGCCATTGCTGAACGCGATATCGCTATGGTTGCGGCACCAGCGACCGGGCACAGATTCATCGCAGAGCAACTAGCTCCACACCTTGGGGACGGCCAGTTCGTGGTCCGCAATAAAGAAGCCCACTTCGGAGACTGGAAAACCTTCGAGGGAAGCCGAGAGGCTTGCGGCGTTGCCTGGTCTTTCTGCAGCACTGACTGACGGAGGTTAGGCACATGCGTACGAGCATTAAGATCAATAGCCTACCGCGGCCGAAACGCAGCCGCGAACTGAGGCGCTTCGCGCTTTATGCTGCGTCCTTGTCGCTGACGATTCTCTTCGGTCTGCTCTGGCCGATACCGGCTACGAAGGCACCGCCTCTGTCGGAGCCACCTCGGCCTGTTCACAAAGTTCTGAGTTGGGAGCAGACCGGGGCACTGTTCGGGAACAAGTCGCCAAAGATTGCTGCGAGCAGATGGCATCCACCTCATATGGTCAAGGTCTGGATGGCCCGCCACAAAGGTCGCACTTTCAGGGTTATCCAGCTTCCCCGGTGCGAGCACCTGGAGACAGTGATAACGTATGACCCGTCGGGAGAAACGCTCGCGCGGGCAAAACGCAGGATCGGAGGCGTGGCGGCCCTGACCGGTAGCTATCACCACCCACAGACCATGGCACTGGCGGACTTCTTGCAGCGTGATGGCTGCGTCTTGGCCGCCGCGCGGACAGGTCGGTGCCTGGTCGCCATCGACCAGAACGGCACGCTCGACATCTCGCCCGAGTATAGCGGCATCAAAGGTGCTTCCGGGGTAAGCGCGTTGGCTCTGGGCCAGCGACTGGTGCCTTTCGTGCCGGACGGCTTCTCGACTGCGTTTATGAACAGGGTCACGGACCGGATGGCCATAGGAGTCAACAAGAACTTCATCTTCATCGTTCAGGGCAAGTCAGATATCTGGCGTCTTGCACACTTCTTCCGTACAAAGCTGCCTGTGCGCACGGCTATCAACTCCGACGGCGGCCACGTAGTGCGCGGCAAGGCCCCAGTCCACATAGTCTTTCGGTGGCGGAAGGTGGCCTCGCCGCAGCTCGGATTCTTGCGATAGGCGCGTTCTCGGCGATTCCCCTCGGTTACTTCAAGAACGTAGAACCGCCGGAAATCCCCGGTCGGGGTTCTGACACAAGGACCTCAATACGCGACCCTCAAGGATCACTTTGGTGAGATGCCCAACCTGTCGTTCCTGGGATGCACTAGGAGCGCGTCCCATCGAATTTGGCGGGAACTTCCCGGGCCCATCCTGCGTAAATAGAATTGAAGGCAGCAAGCATCCTTCTCCTCCTTTCACCTTCTTCCCAAACCCCGGCAAAGAAAGTCGGGGTTTGCTTTCATTTCCGGGAACAAATTCCAAATGCCAGTCGTATTACCAGGTGGAGCAGCAGACCGGCTTCTCTCCTTCTCCTCCTTTCCTCCCTGCCCTGGTTCAAAGCGGACCGGGGCAAGTTTTTGTACGGCAGTCCGCTCAACGGATGATTTCGTGGATCAGGCGAACGGGCAGGGCAGACTCGCCAACGCGATATGCATTAACAATCATATCCGCGGCAGCGGACACGTTGCTCGTATCATTGGCGTGAATGACCGCCAGGGGTTCTCCCTTGTCAACCCTGTCACCGATTTTCTTCTGCACGACTACCCCGACCGCCGGATCAATCGAATCCTCTTTTCGTAGCCTGCCGGCTCCAATAATGCAACAAGCCCTGCCTATCGCAGCGCAGTCGACGGACTCGATTACACCGCTGCGCTCACTGGCTACCTCCAGCGTAGTCTCCGCGCGTGGGAGTAGCGAGGGGTCTTCGACCGCTCGTGGATCTCCGCCCTGCTTTTCGACAATGCGCCGGAACAGCTTTAGCGCCGAGCCGGAATGGATGGCTGAAAGTGCCTCTGCTGCTCCTTTCTCGCGCGACGCACAATGTCCAGCTATGTTGAGGATTATTGCCGAAAGCTCTACACATAACTCCAGGAGGTCTGGCGGGCCGCCGTTCTTGAGTGTCTCGATTGCCTCCCGGACTTCCAGAGCGTTGCCTACCGCATTGCCCAGAGGCTGGCTCATGTCGGTTATGGCTACGGCCGTTTTCCGGCCGAAGGTCCGACCAATAGCCATGAGCATTCGCGCGAGATCACGGGCCGACTGTTTGTCGCGCATAAAGGCGCCGCTGCCAGCCTTGACGTCAATCAGAATAACGTCGCTGCCACACGCGATCTTCTTGCTCATAATGCTCGCAGCGATCAGCGGGATGGAGTCCACCGTAGCAGTGACGTCACGCAGGGCATAGATCTTCTTGTCCGCAGGCACTATATCCGCTGTTTGGCCTGCTATTGCAGCACCTATCTCAGAAACCTGCCGAACAAATCTGTCCACGCCGAGCGCTGTCTTCAGGCCGGGTATTGACTCAATCTTATCGATCGTACCCCCGGTAAACCCAAGGCCTCTGCCCGACATTTTCGCGACTCTCAGCCCGCACGCCGCAAGCACGGGTACCAGCACCAGAGTAGTCTTATCCCCCACCCCGCCGCTCGAATGTTTGTCTACCTTTGTGCCGCTTATTGCCGAAAGGTTTAACACAACACCACTGTCGACCATAGCGCGCGTGAGCGCAATGGTCTCGTCTAGATTCAGACCGCGGATGCAGGCCGCCATCAGAAAGGCAGAAATCTGGTAGTCGGGGATACGATCGGAGGCGTATTCCAGGACGATCGATCGAATGTCTTCAGCGGCAAGTTCGTGTCCGTCCCTTTTTGCGGCGATGATGTCCGTGACCCTCTTCATTGCACCATCTGTTTATAGACAATCATTTCTGAACGATGTTTCTTGGGGATATGGCACTGGAAGGATTGCATCAGCTTGGCGCCGGTTTCCGTCCAGGTCTTACCCGTGCTCTCCAGCGTCAGCTCGTAACGCGCATCAGGAACAAGGCCGCGAAGGCACATCTCTACCGTAGGGTACGGGCTTTCGGGCCGGCGAAACGCCAACACCATGCCCTCCCCAACATCCGGCCTGTGAAACTGGTAGGCCATCCAGTGGCTCGGGTCCCGCGAGTAAGGCAGCAGTGGATACCAGGCACCGACCAGCAAGTGCCGGAGCTCGCGGTAGCGCCGCGTGAGTTTCCTGGCCCGTTCGGTGTCGAAACCCGGCTCGTCAGCGATCCATCCGGGGATGAGCGAACACGCCATCGTTGAGTGGAACGAGTAGTCGTCTAGGCGAATAAGCGGTGTATCGAAGACATTGTTGGGCAGGTACTGGCTCAGTCCCCATATTTGCGCGCGATCCACCTCATTGTCGAACCAATAGTCGCTTTCCTGATGCAGATGCATTCGCATCACGGTCTCAACGTCGATCCGGCGTCCGCCGCTGGCACATTCTTCACGAATGCTGTCGGGGTACTCACGAGCGATCCGATCCCAGAAGGCATAGAGACCCTCAATGTACTTGATCTCGGTAATACCCTGCCGATCGGGCGGGTCGTTGAAACGCCAGTATGGAAGCGGGTCGATGTTGAAATCCTGCCTGTAGAAGCCGAAGCCCTCCAGGTCCATAAACCCCTTGACTATGCGGAAAAAGTAGTCCTGAACCTCCGGCAGGCCAAAGTTGACCAGATACGTGTCCTGAGGTTTCTCCTGGCTGGCGAGGCACCATTCGGGGTGCTCATTGTGAATGGGGGTTCCGGCCACGACGCGTTCAGGCTCGAACCAAAGGCCGTAAACCATTCCGTATTCTTTCGCGGCCTTCGCGACAGGAGCTATACCTTGCGGATACGCGTCCTTGCGAGGTGTCCAGTTGCCCGCGCCCGCAGGCCAGCCGCCCTCGAACCAGCCGGCATCGGTAATCAGTGCCTCAACGCCGATGGGCGCGTAGGCCTTGATAAGCGATATCTGATTCTCGGCGTTGCACTCGTTCAGCCACCCGCCGCCGCGTGTGAAGCAGGTGTTCACGAAAAGGATCGGTAGCAGCACTGCGCCCCCGCGTCTGGCGTGGTAGTGCTTATAAATAAGCTGCCTGAATTGGGCGTTCGATTCAAGCGTGTCTCCGTGCCACTCCAGCAGGAGAATACGCGGAGTGCGAATCCTCTCGCCCGGGTGCAGCTTAAGTCGAGTTCGCTCCATCCCGGCTTTGACCCTAAGCTGCTTATCGTCCGGGCACTCGAGCTTCGCAAGCCACTGGCCTGACCACCCGACCGCGATTATGACCGACCCTGTGCTCGTCTTGATCTTGAAAAACGGCAAATCCTTGTTCGAAGACCTGCCGCCCCCGCCGCCCATTGCCTGTGGGTGCGCCGCGTCCACGATAAGCTCGCTCGGTTCAAAATCCGTCGGATTAGCCGGCGCGCCGTTAGTCCGGTGCAAGGTGTAAGGCGGCGAGTTGAGCGCTATGTCGGCCGCTTGTATGTCCTCGACAATCGGAGTGTCTGAGGCGCCCGTGTTCTCAAAGTAAAGCACCCAGTCGGCGGCGGGAAAATCAGCGTATAGCAAAATGTCCCAGATGACCTGCAGTCCGGTGGATGTATCTCTCCAGGTTGTGACTATGCGCGTGCAGTCCTGATCGAGTTTCTGCGTTTGAGTCTCGCTTTTCCAGGCAGTCAGAAGCTGACTGCTGGGCTTCCCGTCGTAGAGAAACGAAAAAGCAGGGCACGTGCCCGCTGCGGCGTGAGTTCTGAAGACGCGGTCAAGCCAGCTCCGGTCCCCGTATGCTAGATTCGCGGCGGCCAACGCAACACATACCGTCAGCACGATAATCGGCACGCACTGCATTTTGATCAGCTCGCTCCTGAGTACCGGCTGGCCACGATCCAGTCCACAATTGTCTGTGCACACTTGAGATGGAGGCGCGCCGACTTGCGGTCGTAATTTTGCGCAGGGACACCGTTTGCGGCCTCCGGTGACCGAGTGGCTGCGAACTCCGGATTGAGCTCAGCAGCCGCGTTCATGACTTCCATCGGAGCATGGAGCGCGCTGCACAACTGGATCAGATTGTGGCCGCGGGGAACCCTGCCGTGTTTCTCGATATTTGCCGCCTTTAGAGCTTGCTCAGCGGCCTGATGGGCGAAGAAGACGCTGGCAAAGTAAACGCCCGCGTCGAGAAGGGTCACGGCTGCGGCGTAATTTGCGCGCGCCTGCGCCCAGCAGGCCTCGACGAGTTTCCGCTGTCCTAGCCCGTCTTCGCGCCCCATCATTGTTCCCGGTCATAGGTCAAGCGAACATCCGCAGGAAATTCTTACCCTTTATGAACCCCTCTTCTCTATCCAGCGCGCCGTCCTCGTGCTCAATCGACAACACGCCATTGTAGCCGTTGCGTCTCAAGCAACTGATATACTCGCTCCATTTGACGCGACCGAAACCGGGGATCACGTAGCGCCACCACCCGCCCATCTGGTTGCCCAGATAGGCCAGCTTGTCGTCACGAATTTCCGTATCCTTGGCGTGAGTGTGAAAAATCCGCCGCGCGTAGCGCTCTACTGCGCCGATGTAGTCAATCTGCTGGTGCAAGAGGTGAGACGGGTCGAAGTTAAGCCCGAAGTTCTCATGTGGTACGACCTCGAACATTCTGTCGAAGTGCGCCAAACCCTGCAAGCACGTAGCAAACCAGTTCTCAAGGGCTACGCGGATGCCTTTTGAAGCTGCATAATCAACCAGCGGCGGGAACACAACCGCACAGTCCTCCTCAATCGTCTTGAGTTTGTCTTTGCCCGAAACGGGCATTCCCGCAAGCGTGCACACGACCCCAACGCCGAGCTTCTGAGCCGCGTCGACGAGCAGTCTGAAGTTGTGCGCGATCTCCTCGCGCTTCGCGACGTCGGTCATGTTGGTGTACCAGGCAAGGCTTGAGATTACCAGGCCGCGAGACTCCAGCTTTCGCTTGATCTCCTCCGCACGGCTGTCGGTGAGATTCGCAAAGTCGATATGGCCGC